>CAZUYG010000017.1:0-15241 GCA_964624265.1 uncultured Candidatus Odyssella sp. | reverse complement strand
CCGGCAAGGTCGATTTCGGCGCCGTAGAGCAGGAAGGCCGGCGCCAGATCGCCCGAGAAGGTCGCGAAGCACACGCCCTTGCTCTTCGGCGCCACGTGGCACATCTCGCCGAGTTCGGTCTTGAGGCAGTGCGCATTGGCGCCGCGCCACCATTCGCTCTGATTGTAGTAGATGCAGCGCGTGTCGAGGCAGAGGTTGCCGCCGACCGTGCCCATGTTGCGGTGGGTCGGCCCGGCGATCGAATCGGCCGCGGCCGCAATGGCGGGGTAGTGCTTCTGCACGGCCGCGTGCCGCGCGATCTCGGTGAGAGTGGTGGAGGCGCCGACGACGATCTCGCGCTCGTTCGCGAAGATGCCGTGCAGTTCGGCCACCTGGTTCGTCTCGATCAGCACCGGCGGCTTTTCGATGCCGCGGCGGATGTTGACGAGAATGTCGGTGCCGCCGCCGATCAGTCGGCTCGCCGGGTGCGCCTTCCGCGCCGCCAGCATCTCGGCGACCGTCTTCGGCCGGATCACGTCGAATTCGTGCAGGGCGTCCATCGGCGTCAGGCCTTCTTGGCGTTGCGCGCGCGCTTGTCGAGCGCGGCGAAGATCTTGTCGGGCGTGAACGGCGTGTCCTGAAAGCGCAGGCCGGTCGCGTGGTGGATCGCGTTCGCGACCGCGGGGATGAAGCTCGCGAGCGAGCCTTCGCCGGCCTCCTTGGCGCCGAACGGACCGTAAGGATCGTTGCTTTCCACGATGTGCGTGTGGATCGGCGGCGAGTCCTGGATCGTCGGGATGCGGTAGTCGAGGAAATTCGGCATCACCGGGAGGCCGTGGTAATACTCGGTCTCCTCCGACATCGCCTGGCCCATGCCCATCCAGACCGAGCCCTGGATCTGGCCCTCGACCGTGAGCCGGTTGAGCGCCTTGCCGCAATCGTGCGCGACCCAGACGTCTTCCACCTCGACTTCGCCCGTATCCTCGTCGACGGCGACCTGCACGGCCTGTGCCGCGTAGGAAAAGCCCATCGTGCCGCCGATCGCGGCGCCGCGGTATTTCTTGCCGCCCCAGGATTCGGGGATCGTGTTGAAATTGCCCTTCACGGTGATCGTGCCGGTGTCGCGCAGCGCCTCGATCACGACCTCCTGGAAGGTGAGGCCCTTGTCCTGCGACGAGGCGCGATAGACCTCGCCGAGCACCTCGATGTCCTCGGGCTTGGCCTCGAGCTTCTTCGCGGCGGCGGCGACCAGTACGGCCTTCAGATTCTGCGCGGCCTGCAGCGCGGCGTTGCCGACCATGAAGGTGACGCGCGAGGAATACGAGCCGTTGTCCTTCGGCGTCACCGCGCTGTCGGAGGCGATGATGCGGAAGCGGTCCATCGACAGGCCGAGCACTTCGGCCGCCACCTGGACGAGGATCGTCGACGAGCCCTGGCCGATTTCCGCCGCGCCGGTGAGCAAGGTGATCGAGCCGTCGAAGTCGAGCTTCAAATTCACGGTCGCATGCGGCTCGCCGGTCCAGTTCACGGGCTTCGACGCGCCCGAGATGTAGTGCGAGCAGGCGAAGCCGATGCCGCGTTTCTTGCCGTCGGCGCGCGGCGGCAATCCCTTGCACTTCTGCTGCCAGCCGCTCGCCTTCTCGACCCAATCGATGCACTCCGGCAGGCCGTAGGAGTTCACCATCAGGTCGTTGAGCGTGAAGGTCGGCGCCTTCAGCAGATTCTTGCGGCGCACTTCGACCGGATCGAGGCCGAGCTTCTCGGCCAGCATGTCGAGCATCGATTCGAATGCGAAACGCGTGTTGACCGTGCCGTGGCCGCGGAACGCGCCGCAGGGCGGCGTGTTCGTCAGCACGCGGCGGCCGATGTAGCGCGCGGCCTGAAGGTCGTAGATGCCGAACATCATCGAGCCGGCGTAGAGGATCGTGACGACGCCATAGCTCGAATAGGCGCCGCCGCGCTGATCCTGCTCCATCTCCACGGCGGTGATGCGGCCGTCCTTCGTCATCCCCATCTTCATGCGGACGTCGCTTTCGGGCCGGCCGCGATGCGTGATGAACGTCTCCTCGCGGTTCACGACGAGGCGCACGCGCTGCCCGGTCTTGCGCGCGAGCTGCGCGCAGATCAGCTCGGGCTGCAGCGTCTCGGTGCGGCAGCCGAAGCCGCCGCCGATGAACGGCTTCACGACGCGGATCTGCGCCTTGTCCATCTTCATCGTGCGCGAGAGCATCAGGTGGACGTAGAACGGCACCTGCGTCGAGCACCAGACCGTGAGGCGGTCGCGCAGCGCGTCGTACTCGGCGAGCGCGGCGTGCATCTCGGTCTGCGCCTGGCACACCTCGGCGGCGTGGAACTCGTGCTCGATCACGGCGTCGGCCTCGGCGAAGCCCTTGTCCACCTCGCCGAGATCGAAGAACACGTCGCGCTCGATGTTGCCGGGCCGCTGCTCCAGCAGCTGCACGGCGCCCGGCGCCTTCGCGGCCTTGGCGGTGAAATAGGCCGGAAGCTCTTTCACCTTGAGCCGGATCTTGCCGACGGCTTCCTTGGCGGCATGAATCGTGTCGGCGGCGACGGCGGCGATCGGCTCGCCCTTGTAGCGCGTGCGGCCGCGCGCCATCGGATATTCCGTGTAGGCGATCGGCAGCACGCCGTAGGTCATGTCGCAATCGTCGCCGGTGACGATCGCGCGCACGCCGGGCACCGCGAGCGCCGCGGAGAGATCGAGATCGAGAATCTCGGCATGCGCGTAGGGGCTGCGGAAGATCGCGGCTTCGAGCGCCGGCGCGTCGAGGATGTCGGCGGTGTATTTGGCGCGGCCCGTTACTTTCTCGGGGCCGTCGACCATCGGAATGTATTCGCCGACCGAGCGCACGGCGGCGGGCAGGGCGGCGGGCTTCGTCATCTCGTTCATGGGTTTCCTCGCGCGCTCAGGCGGCCTGCTTGGCGCCGCGCAGCTTGTCGGCGGCGTATTGCACGGCCTCGATGATCTTCACGTAGCCGGTGCAGCGGCAGATGTTGCTGCCGAGCGCGGTCTTGATTTCCTCGACGCTCGGCGCCGCGTTCGCGCGCAGCAGGCCCTCGGCGGCCATGAGATAGCCGGGCGTGCAGTAGCCGCATTGCGAGCCGAGCTTCACGTGGAAGCCTTCCTGGATCGCGGAGAGGCGGCCGTCCTTCTCGAGCGACTCGACCGTTTCGACGGATTTTCCCTCGACCGATCCGGCCAGCGTCAGGCAGGCGAGCGTGGCAACGCCATCGACGAGCACGGTGCACAGCCCGCACTCGCCGCCGTCGCAGCCCGTCTTCGTGCCGGTCATCAGCAGCCGCTCGCGCAGATAATCGAGCAGCAGCATGTTGTCGGGCGCCACGCCCTCGTGGCGCTTGCCGTTGAGCGTGAAGGAGAGGATGCGTTTGGCCATGCGGTCGGGCTCCGGAAGCGCCAGTTAGTTTCGAGTCGATATAATCCGTGTCGCCAATAATTGGTTTCTAAACTAATTTGCCCGAAGCGGCAAGGCCGGCGCTGAGCCGGGCTCAACGCCCGTTGAGAAAGCATTCGCTGCGGTGGCGCGCGCCGCACGCTAGCGTCAGGGCCTGTCTTGGGAGCCAGCCATGGCCAAATACGCGATCATGCTCGATGCCTTGCTGCGCCGTTTCGGCACCGCGCAAACGCCCATCCTCGTCGACGTGCGCCGGCGTGAGGCCTACGACAAGGCCGACACGCTGATCCCGACCGCGGTCTGGCGCGATCACAAGCGCGCGGCCGAGTGGGCGGCGGAGCTGCCGCGCGGCCGCGACGCCGTCGTGTATTGCGTGCACGGCCACCAGGTCAGCGAGTCCGCGGCGGCGCTGCTGCGGAGTGCCGGCGCGAACGCGCTCTATCTCGAGGGCGGCATCGAAGGCTGGCGCGCGGCGGGGGCGCCGCTGGTCGCCAAGGCGGCGCTCGAACGCTACCGGCCCAACGGCGCGAGCCAGTGGGTGACGCGCGAGTCGCCGCGCATCGACCGGCTGGCGTGCCCGTGGTTCGTGCGCCGCTTCGTCGATCCGGCGGCGCGCTTCCACTACGTGTCGCCGAAGCAAGTCTCGGCCGTCGCGGCCGAGACCGGCGCCGTCGCCTACGACATCAGCGAGCCCGGAATCGAATTCACGCATGACGGCCCGCGCTGCAGCTTCGACGCGTTCGTGAAGATCTTCGGCGTGAACGATCGCGCGCTTGACCGAGTCGCCGACATCATCCGCGGCGCCGACACGTCGCGCCACGATCTGGCGCCGCAATGCGCCGGCCTGCTCGCGATCACGCTCGGCCTCGGCGCCATCGAGGGCGACGACCACGCGCTGCTGGAGCGCGCGATGCCGCTTTACGACGGCCTCTACGGCTGGGCGCGCTTCGCCGCCGGCGAAACCCACGGCTGGCCGCCGAAGCCGGGGGCGTGAGGGTCCGCAGGCCCGGGTCCGGTCTGGCGGCGCTTACCGGCCGGCGGGCAACGGCGACGTTTTCATGAAACACATCGATGCTAGACTTGCGCGCGTACGTTACTTAACATATTGATTAAATAAAGCCGCTTCAACCGCGAGGAACGAGCCATGCCGGACAACGCGACGTTCTACTGGAACGAACTCATCACCGAGGAAGTCGACGAGGCCAAGAAATTCTACACCACGGTGCTCGGCTGGACGCTCGAGGAAATGAAGATGCCGTCGGGCGGCAGCTACACGGTCGCGAAGATGAACGGCAAGCCGGTCGGCGGCATCATGAACAGCGCCGAGGTCGAAGACGGCGACGACATGCCGTCGCACTGGATGTCCTACATCCATGTCGCCGACGTCGACGCCGCGGTTGCCAAGGTCGCGAAGGCCGGCGGCGAAGTGCTGAAGCCGTGCTTCGACGTGCCGGGAGTCGGCCGCATCGCGATCGTGGAAGACCCGACCGGTGCCGTGATCGGCATCATGACCGCCGCACCGGGCCCCTGAGCGCGCGAACGTGATCCCGCGCGAGCCGATGCGAGTCGGCTCCGCGGCTGCCGCCGTGCTAATCGATCGCGCACCCTGGCGGTCTCGATCCGGGGGCGATGGAGTGCGCGGCGATGTGCGATCTCGAATCCTGTTCCGGCCGGACCTCCAAGCTGCTGCGCGCGATCCTCGCGGTCCTCGCCGTGTCGGCCGCGACCGCCTGCGCGGGCGGGGATGCAGCCCGCGAGCGCGCGCCTTCGTCCGGCCATCAGCGCCTGCCGATCCGGTGAGCGTCATCGTGACCGCTTGATCGTGGCACCGCGCGTGCCCAGATTGGCCGAAGGCAAGTGCGGGCAAGGAATTCCATGCTTGGACGAAAATCGACTCGGCGCATCGCGCAGGCCGCGCTGCTGGTGGCGGCGGCAATGGGCCTCGCTGCGTGCAATGGCGGTCTCGAAAGCGAAGGCGAGCGGGTCAATCGCGGCGTGAAAGACGACGCGCGCGGCGTGCGCGATTTTCTCAACAGCCGCGGCATCACCGTCGATACGCGCATCCCGGAACGCTGATGCGCGCGGGCGTGATCGCCGGCGCTTTCGTCGCCGCACTGATGGCGGCAGGCTGCGCCGCGCCCGAATCCCAGCCGCCGCCACCCGCGCCCGAATCCGCGCGCCCGCCGACGACGTTGCCAGACAATTACAGGCACCCGCCGAAGTGACCCTGCGCCGGACAGAGGCACGGTGCGGAAGTCGCGCCCGCGAATCATTGTCTTGCGTTGCGGGTCATCCCGCTCGCAGCTTGAACCGCTGAATCTTCCCCGTCGCGGTCTTCGGCAGCTCGGTCACGAAATTGAACCAGCGCGGATATTTGTAGGGCGCCAGGCCCTTCTTGCAGTGCTCGCGGAATTCGGCTTCGAGCGCGGCGCCAGCGGCACCCTCGGGTGCCGCTTTGTCCTTCAGAACGATCCAGGCTTCGGGCTTGATGAGGCCGTCGGCGTCGGCGCGGCCGACGATGGCGGCCTCGAGCACGTTGGGATGCTCGATGAGCCGGCCCTCGATCTCGATCGGCGAGGTCCAGATGCCGCCGACCTTCAGCATGTCGTCGTTGCGTCCGGCGTAGACGTAGTAGCCCTTCTCGTCCTGGAAATAGGTGTCGCCGGTGTTGAGCCAGCCGCCCTCCAGCATCGTGGCGGCGGTCCGCTCGGCCTGATTCCAGTAGGCGCGCGCGGTGGAAGGGCCGCGCACGTGGAGCGCGCCGGTCTCGCCCGGCGTCGCGGGCCGGCCGTTTTCGCCGACGATGCGGGCCTCGTAGCCGGGCACGGGCCGACCGCTCTTGCCGGGCTGCTGGTCGGTGAGCGTGTTGGAGATCGCGATGTGCAGCAGCTCGGTCGAGCCCCAGCCGTCGACGATGCCGAGGCCGGTCTTGGCCTTCCAGCGGCGGTAGATGTCCGCCGGCAGCGCCTCGCCGGCCGACATGCAGCAGCGCACGCTGGAGAGATCGGGCTTCGCCTGCTCCAGCGCCGCGAGCTGCGCGGCATAGAGCGTCGGCACGCCGAAGAACAATGACGGGCGGAATTTCTCGATGATCTGGAAGGTGAGCTCCGGCGTCGGGCGCGCGGCGAGCAGGATCGCCGTGCCGCCGACCCAGAGCGGAAACGTCATCGCATTGCCGAGGCCGTAGGCGAAGAACAGCTTCGCCGCCGAGAAGAACACGTCGCTTTCCCGGCACGCGAGGATCTCGACGCCGCAGCGCTGGCTCGTCGTCACCATGTCGCGCTGCAGATGAATGGCGCCCTTGGGCCGCCCGGTCGAGCCGGAGGAGTAGAGCCAAAAGCAATCGGCTGTCGGGCTCGAAGGATGCGGCGCGAGCGTGGCCGGCGCCGCGGCGATCAGCGCGTCGAGCGCCCGTTCGCCGCCTTCGGTGCGAAGCGCGTGGCGCGGCTTCGCGGTCAGCGCCGCGAGGGCCGGTTCCACCTCGCCGGCGAATTCCGGCGAATAGATCACGGCCGCGCAGCCGCTGTCGGCGATCATGAATTCGTAGTCCTTGGCGCGCAGCAGCGTGTTGAGCGGCACCGGCACGATGCCGGCTTTGACGGCGCCCCAGAAAGCATAGAAGAACGCCGGGCAATCTTTGACGATCAGCAGCACGCGCTCGCCGGGCACGATGCCGAGGCTCTTCAGAGCGTTGCCGCAGCGGTTCACGCGCTCGGCGAGCTGCGCGTAGGTGACGGTCTCGCCGTCGCTGGTCCTGATGGCCGGTTTCGCGCCGCGGCCTTCCGCAATGTGCCGGTCGACGAACGGCACGGCGGCGTTGAAGCTTTCCGCGATGCGGATGTCGTAGCCGTTCGCGGTCTTCTCGACCCGCACGTCGTTGGCTTGCATGGCGTCCTCCGGTGTCTCGGCGTTCTTGTTTGCGGGAAGCATGCACATGGCCGGGCGCATTTCCAGCCATCACGTTGCCGAACGGAGCGGGCGGCCCCGGCAGGATCGTCTGTGGCTATTTTTCCCCTAGCCACCGGGCGGCCCGAACGCGAATAGTCCGCGCATGACCGCCTCGGCCGCCAGCTTCGGAGTGGCTTCGCCCGGTGCCGCGCGCGGCGGGCGCGCCGATGCGCGCGCGGTCGGATGGTGGCTCGTCGCGGTCGCCGCCATGGTGTTCGTCATGGTCGCGATCGGCGGCATGACGCGCCTCACCGAATCCGGCCTCTCGATCACCGAGTGGCAGCCGCTCACGGGCGCGCTACCGCCGCTCTCCGACGCGGACTGGCAGGCGCTGTTCGCGAAGTACAGGCAGTCGCCGCAGTTTCAGAAGATGTTCCCGGATCTCGCGCTGGCCGGGTTCAAGCAGATCTTCTGGCTCGAATACATTCACCGGCTCTGGGGCCGCCTGATCGGGGTCGTGTTCCTGGTGCCGTTCCTGTGGTTCTGGATCCGCGGCCGCATCCCGAAGGGCTACGGGCCCGCGCTCATCGGCCTGTTCGTGCTGGGCGGCCTGCAAGGGGCGGTGGGATGGCTGATGGTGGCGAGCGGCCTCGTCGACCGCCCCTCGGTCAGCCACTACCGGCTCGCGATCCATCTCGGCCTCGCCATCGCCATCTATGCGGCGCTGCTGTGGACGGCGCTCGGCCTGCTGCAGCCGCGCGGCGCTTCGGCGCTGGCGCGGCGCGACCGGGGCTTGACCCATCTCGCCTACACGCTGATCGCGCTGACGATCATCGCCGGCGCGCTCGTGGCGGGTTTGCGCGCCGGACTGATCTACAACACGTTCCCGCTGATGGGCGAAGGGCTCGTGCCGTCGGATTACTGGCTGCGCGAGCTCGGCTGGATCAACGCGTTCGAAAACCGCGCGGCCGTGCAGTTTCATCACCGCGTGCTGGCGACGCTCACGCTGTTCGCGGTCGGATATCTCTGGTGGCGCGTGCGCGGCGCCGCGGCCTGGATGCTCGCGGCGGTGCTGTTGCAATACGCGCTCGGCATCGCGACGATCCTGACCTTCGGGCAGGCGCCGCCGCCGATGGGCGAGGCGGTCGCCATCGGCACGCTGCATCAGGCGGGAGCGATGATCCTCGTCACCGCCGCGCTGTGGTTCGCGCACGCGGCGCGGCGGGTCACTGCATCAGCGTGACGATGTTGGAATAGTCGTCGGTCCAGACGCGGAAGCCGGGCCGCGGCTTCAGCCCGCGCCATGCGCCCCATTTGCTCGGAGCCTTCGCGTCGAACGTTTCGGTCAGCGCCCTGAGCCGCGCCTCGCCGCGAGCGAGCGCGACCCAGTAGGATTTCACGCGATACGGCGAATCGGCCTCGCGTTCGCCGCGTCCCGTATCGAAGACGCGCGCCGCGAGCTTGGCGTCGGCGGCGACGGCGGCGATCAGCGGCTCGAGGTCGAGGTAGCGGTTCGAGATGTGGACGAGGATGAGGCCATCGGGCGCGAGCTTCTCCAGATAGAGCCCGAAGGCCTCCCGCGTCACGAGGTGCGCGGGAATGGAATCGGAGGCGAAGGCGTCGAGCACCAGCAGGTCGAACGCCGCCGCCGGCTCGCGCGCGAGCTTGAGCCGGCCGTCGCCGACGACGATGCGCGCGCCCGGCGCGCAGTCGGGCAGATAGCGGAACCACTGCCCGCTGGCCGCGATGCGCACGACGGCAGGGTCGATCTCGAAAAACGTCCAGGTCTGGCCGTCGCTCCGGTAACACGCGATCTCGCCCGCGCCGAGCCCGATGGCGCCCACGCGTCTGGCGGGCGTGCCGGCCGCGGCGAGCGCCGCGAACACCCGGCCGACGCCCGTGCCGCCGTGATAGTAGGTCTGCCGCTCGCGCCGGCGCGCCGCGGAGAGCGGCTGGGCGCCGTGCAGCGTGCTGCCGTGATAGAAGAGCAGATAGCCCTTTTCGTCGTCGCGCTTGATGACGTGCGTGCCGAAGAACGTGCGGTCGCGGTGGACGACGTCGGCCGAGGCGCGCTCGCCGAACTGCATGCCGAAAATTGCGAGCGCCACGATGCACAGCCCGAAGCGCAAGGGGCGCCCCGCCGAGAGCATCGTGAACGCGATGGAGAAGATCATCGCGAGGGCGAGGAGCAGGACCGACGTCGTGCCGTTGCCGCTGCCGAGGCGCGGCGCCAGCATGAGCGCGAGCGCGGCGCCGGCCACCGGGAACGAGAGATCGCGCAGCATGGCCGTCGTCGCGAGGGGGAAGCGCGAGTCGGATTTCTCATCGGTCCGGTCGGTGCGCGGGCGCAGGAGCGCGGCGGCGATGCAGAGGATCGCAAGCTCGATCACGCGGTCGAACAAGAGCGGGGCGATCAGCGCGGCGAAGGCGCTGCCGAGAATGCCGCCGAGCGACATCCAGACGTAGAACTCGGTGAGATGCCGCGTCGGCGGGCGGCGCTCCACCAGCCGTCCGTGGCACACCATCGCCGTCGCGAACAGCATCGCGAGCATCACGCCGATGACGAAATAGTGGAATTTCGTCGACTGCCACGTCGCCATCAGCGCGGCCATGACGAGCAGCGGCGCCTGCGCCACCACCATCCAGCCGGGCGGGATCAGCGGGCGGCGCGCGAACACCAGCGCGAAGCTCAGCAGATAGAGCGTGAGCGGCACGACCCAGAACAGCGGAACCGCGACGATGTCGGTCGTGATCAGCGTCGTCACGGCCACGAGCAGGCCCGAGGGCACGAAGGCGAACATCGTCCAGTCGAGACGCGTGCGCCAGTCGGGCGCGCCGAGGACGCGATGCGAGGGCCGCTCGATGCGGCGCGGCGCGCCCCGGTTCCGCGCATAGACGAGCGCGACGCAACCGCCCGCGCCGATCACGAGCGCGAGCACGACATAGGCGAAGGTCCAGAGGCCGCTCTGGTCGTCGAGCGCCAGCGACGGCTCGAGCAGCAGCGGGTAGGCGACGAGCGCCAGCAGGCTGCCGAGATTGCTGGCGCCGTAGAGGAAGTAGGGATCGCGCGCGGAGTCGTGCGAGGTCTCGGCAAACCAGCGCTGGAGCAGCGGCGAGGTTGCCGACAGCGCGAAGAACGGCAGGCCGACGGAAATCGCGAGAAGGCCGATCAGCCATGGCACCGGGGCCGCCTCCGGCGGCACGCGCCAGGCGGCGCCGATCGCCACCGGAAGAAACAGGAACGCCACGGCCAGAACCGCGACATGCACGGGGACCTGCGCCTTGAGCGGCAGGCGCGTGCCGAGAAAATGCGCGTAGACGTAGCCGAGCAGCAGCGCGGCCTGGAAAAACACGAGCGCCGTGTTCCACACCGCCGGCGCTCCGCCGAGCAGCGGCAGCGCCATCTTGGCGAACATCGGCTGCACCTGGAACAGCAGCCAGGCGCTCAGGAAGATCGCGGAGCCGAACAGCAGCAGCGGGCTGGCGAGCCGCGACGGCGCGCCGACGAACGATGGCGACACGGAACCTCTCCCTCAGGGGCGCGTGAGCCCCGGCGGGAAGGTGTAGACGCGCATCGTAAAATCCGGCTGAGCGGGCGTGGTAAACGCCGTCTGGCGGCGGCGGCGCGCGCGTGAAAATTACCTGTTCCGCGAACGAACCGTTTACCCTATCGGCCGCTATTCCTGGACGCCGATGAACTTGGCGAGCCGCTCGGGGTCCGCGCGCAGCGGCGCCGACTCGCCGTCGTAGACGATGCGGCCCTTGTCCATGATCACCGTGCGCGGCGAGAAATCGAGCGCGACGCGGCTGTTCTGTTCGACGAGGATGATCGAGAGGCCGCCGGCCTTGCGGAGCTGCGACATCACTTCCGCCAGCGCCTCGACGATGACCGGCGCGAGCCCTTCGGTCGGCTCGTCCATCAGCAGCACGGTGGGGTTCGTGAGCAGCGCGCGCGCGATCGACAGCATCTGCTGCTCGCCGCCCGAAAGCTGGTTGCCCTTGTTGGAGAGGCGTTCTTTCAGATTCGGGAACAAGCCGAAGATACGTTCCAGCGTCCAGGCGCCGGCGCGGGCGCCGACCTCGAGATTCTCGCGCACGGTGAGCGAGGGAAAAATCTCGCGCTCCTGCGGCACGAAACCGAGGCCCATCAGCGCGCGGCGGTGGACCGGGACGCGCGCGATGCTGGTGCCGGCGAGCACCACATCGCCCTTGTGCAGGGTGGTGTGGCCCATCACGGTCGCGAGCAGCGTCGTCTTGCCGACGCCGTTGCGGCCGATGATGCTGATGCTCTCGCCCGGCGCCAGCGCGAGGCTGAGGTCCTCGAGCACGACCGTTTCGCCGTAGCCGGCGGAGACGCCCTTGAATTCGAGCGCGCTAGCCATGGGTCGATGCCTGTCCGAGGTAGACCGCGCGCACGTCGGGATTGGCGCCGATCTCCTTCGGCGTGCCCTCGGCGAAGACGGCGCCGCCGACCAGCACCGTGATGTGCTGCGCGAAGCGGAAGACGAGATCCATGTCGTGCTCGATGATGAGAACGCCGATCTGCTGCGGCAGGCTGGCGACGGCGTCGAGAATGATGTGGCTCTCGGCGGAGGGCACGCCGGCGGCCGGCTCGTCGAGCAGCAGCACTTCGGGCTTGAGGCCGAGCGCGATCGCGATCTCGACGAGGCGCTGGCGGCCGTAGGGCAGCTCGGAAATGCGGAGCCGCGCGTAATCCTGCAGCTTCACCATCTCGAGCAGCTGCATCGATTCCTCGATGACGTCCTTCCGCCAGCCGGCGGGGCGGAAGATGTCGCGGGCCGCGCCGACGCGCTCGGCGACCGCGATGTAGACGTTCTCGAGCACCGAGAGGCCGCGGAACAGGCGGTTGATCTGGAACGTGCGCGCGATGCCGAGCTTCACGCGTTCGGCCTGCGAAGCGGCGGTGATGTCCTGGCCCTTCAGCAGGATCGAGCCGCTCGAGGGGCGCAGCACCCCGGTGAGCAGGTTCACGAACGTGGTCTTGCCGGCGCCATTGGGGCCGATCAGCGCGCGGCGCGCGCCGGCTTCGAGCTTGAACGTCACGTCGCGCGTCGCCGCGAGCGCGCCGAAATTGCGGCAGACGTTGCGCGTTTCGAGCAGAACGTCGGTCATGCCGGCTTCCGCCCGAACGGACCGCCGAGGCGCGACAGCAGCCGTTCGCCGATGCCGAGCACGCCGTTGCGCGCGAACAGCGCGATGACCACGAGCAGCGCGCCGAGGCCGAGCTGCCACGCGGTCGGGTAGGCCTTCGAGAGGAAATGCGCGAGCGCCATGTAGGCGACGGCGCCGACGAACGCGCCGTAGAGCCGGCCGTAGCCGCCGAGGATCAGGATGATGATCACGGCCGCGGAGCGTTCGAGCGAGAGGAACGTCTGGTTCACGAACAGCGTGGACTGGGCCAGCAGCGCGCCGGCGACGCCGGCCACCGCCGCGGACATGCTGTAGGCGAGCACCAGCCGCCACCGCACCGGCGTGCCCACGGCGGGCATGCGCAGGATGTTCTCGCGGATGCCGGTCAGGCTCTGCCCGAACGGCGAGTACACGATGCTGCGGATGATCAGGAACATGACGAACAGGACGGCGAGCACGTAGAGGTATTGGCTCTTCGACGAGAGCTGATCGAACTCGAACAGCCCGAGGATCGGATCGAAGGTGAGGTTTTTGCCGTCGAAGCCGCCGGTGTATTCGCCGAACTGGTTCGACAGCTCTTCCAGCAGAACCGCGAAGCACAGCGTCAGCATCAGCAGCGTGAGGCCCGAGGTGCGCAGCAGCACCCAGCCCGAGATGAGCCCCATGATGCCGGCGATGATCGCGGCGAAGACGAGGCCGGAAATCGGCTCGGTCCAGCCGGCGTGCACGCTGAGCATGCCGACGACATAGGCGCCGATGCCGAAGAATGCCGCGTGGCCGAGCGTGATGATGCCGGCGTAGCCGAGCGCCAGGTCGAGCGAGAGCGCGAACAGCACCGTCACCAGCACTTCGGTGCCGAAGGTGAGATAGGTGGGAAACACGAAAAAGCAGGCCAGCGCGAGAAGCCAGGGCAACGCTTCCCAGACGCGCGGATGGTGCCGGTGCGAAAAGGCGAGGGCGGCCGGATGCGCCATGTATTTGCCGCTCGACGGCGCCGATTGCAGCTTGCGCACGAGGCCGAGCAGGAAGCTGCGCGCGCGCCGGTCCGCGCGGTTGCGCGCGAAGCCGACGGCGAAGCACGCGGCCAGCGCGGCGATCGCGGCGAGAAGCGCGTAGAGTTTGAAGCCGGCGGGCTTCGCCGCCAGCCACCAGCCGGCGCCGGCGATGACGCCGATCAGGCCGAAGCCCATCAGCGTGACGCTCGTATCCTCTTTCTCGCCGCCGGTCTGGCCCGCGCCGCGGCCGAACAGGCCCTGCGGGCGCCAGAGCAGCAGCAGGATCGTGAGCGCGTAGATGTAGAGCGTGCCGCCGCGCGGAACGTATTGCTTCAGCACGAAATCGAGCACGCCGATGAGGGCCGCGGCATAGAACACGCCGGTGACGCGCCCGAGCCCGCCCACCGCGACGACGATGAGGAAGAAGACGAGATATTTGAGCGCGTATTGCGGATCGAGCCCGAGGAACTCGGCGCCGAGCCCGCCGCCCACCGCGGCCATGCCGCTGCCGAAGGCGAAGGTGAGCGTGAACAGCCGGTTCACGTTGATGCCGAGCGATTCGGTCATGCGGCGGTTGTCGACCGCGGCGCGAATCTGCGCGCCCATGCGCGTGCGCTCGAAGCCGAGCCACAGCGCCACGACGAACGCGATGCCGACGATGATGAGCACGACGCTGTAGGTGCGGTAGCGCGTGAAACCGAGATCCATCTGCCCGCGCAGCATCTCGGGCAGCTGGATCTGCTGGTTCTCCGGCCCCACCAGCAGCGTCACCGCCGCGATCATGACGAAGACGAGGCCGATGGTGAACAGCACCTGGTCGAGCTCGGCCGCGCGGTAGAGCCGCGAATAGAGCAGGCGTTCGAGCACGACGCTGAAGCCGGCGGTGAGCACGAAGCCAAGCGCGAGGGCGGGGATGAAGCCGACGCCCCAGCGGTTCATCGACAGCACGATGACGTAGCCGCCGATCATGGCGAAGCCGCCATGGGCGAGGTTGACGAAGCCCATCAGGCCCATCGTCACGGAGAGGCCGACCGAGACGATGAACAGCACCATGCCGGCGGCCATTCCGCCGAGAAGAATGCTGGCGACGTCGATACCGAAAATCACGGACGCGGACCGGAGAAGGGAACAGGAATGCCGAGGCCGCCGCCCGCGTCGGCGAGCGGCGGCCTCGACCTTGGCATGGAAGGGCCGAAGCTAGACGGGCATCACTTCGGCGCGCAAGGGCCGATCTTCAGCTCCTTGCACTGGTCCTTCACCGCGTCGATCTTGCCGATCGTCTTCTGGAAGAGGCGCCCGTCCTTCATCACGACTTCCGAGAGATACTCGTTCATGACGATGTCGCGCGTGGCGGGATCGACCATGATCGGGCCGCGCGGGCTGTTGTGCTTCCAGCCCTTGAGCGCCGCGAGCGCCTTGTCGGCCTCGATCTTGCCCTTGAGCGTGCGCACGACGTGAACGAGCGCGGCCACGGCGTCGTAGCCGCCGACGGCCATGAAGTCGGGCACGCTGTCCTTGCCGTAGGCCTGCTTCCAGGCCGCGACGAAGCGCTTGTTCTCCGGATTGTCGAGATCGGCGTGATAGTGGTGCATCGTGATGAGGCCGACCGCGGCCGGGCCCATCGCCTGCAGCTTGTTGTCCTGCGTGATGTCGCCGGGGCCGATCAGCTTGATGCCGGCCTGGCGCATGCCCAGCGCGCCATAGGTCTTCACCACCGCGCTCGCATGGTCGCCGGCGGGGACGAAGACGAAGAACACGTCCGGCTTCTTGTCCTTCGCGCGCTGGAAGAACGGG
>CAZUYG010000016.1:0-15271 GCA_964624265.1 uncultured Candidatus Odyssella sp. | reverse complement strand
AAAGCGCGTAGAAATCCTGCGCGATGCGCCCGCCCATCGAGAGACCGACGAGGTGCAGCTTCCGGCGGCCGTAGAACTTCAGCACGCGCAGGATGTCGCGCGCGAAATCGCTGAAATCGAGCTCGCCGTCGTAGTCTTCGCTGCCGTTGTAGCCGCGCGCGTCCCATGCGACGGCGAGGAAATGGTCGCCGAACCGCGCGATCTGCTGCGTCCAGTTCGTTCGGTTGCCGCCGATGCCGTGCATGAACAGGACCAGCTCGCCCACGCCGGCTTCGTCGACGGTCAGGCCCGGCGTTCCCGGAATGTGGCGGGTGCGGATTGCGGCCATCGTTTCTTCCCTCGTTTCCTACCGGCGGACGCGGCGCGAGAGCGGATCGAGCACGAGCTTTTCGCCGGCGAAGAAGATCAGCACGATGGCGAAGCAGCAGGCGTAAAGCAACGCCGGTTTTGCGCTCTGCTGGGCCTCGCCCATGAGATAGCCGATGCCCGAGCCGGTGCCGAACAGCTCGCTCACCAGCGCGATCTTCCAGGCCACGCCGTAGGCGATGCGCAGGGCGCCCACGATGTAGGGCAGCAGCAGCGGCAGCGTGATCCGGATCAGGACCTTCCAGCGCGAGCGCGTGAAGCTGCGCGCCATCTCCAGCGCCTCGCGGTCGAGCTCCTTCAGGCCGGCGCTGATGTTGATGAGGCAGAACGGGATCAGGATTGCGACCTGGACGAAGATCGCGGTGAAATCCGACACGCGGAACCAGATCACCGCCAGGATCGCCCAGCCGATCGAGGGGAACGAGTTGAAGAAGGGCTGGATGCGCTCGTGGACGATCGCGCGGGCCCAGGGGCTGCCGAGCGGCCAGAACGCCAGCAGCCCGCCGATCGCGAGCGCCAGCGTCACCGACAGCAGCACGCGCACGACGCTCGTGGCCGTGTGGCCGAGATAGGCGGCGTCGGTGAACAGCAGCCAGAGCTGCTCGGCCACGGCGGACGGCGAGGGCAGGATATTGGCGGGCAGGGCGTTCGACATCGCCCACCACGCGAGCACGGCCGCGACGACGAGCCCGTCGGCGAGCAGGTGCGCGAGCAGCCGCCGGCGCAGCGGCGGCGCGACGGCCGTTGTGCGCGCGTCAGCCCTGTCCATAGTGCCTCTGCAGCCGGCGCTGCACCGGCTCGAACACGAAGCGGTCGGCGCAGTAGACGAAAACGATGATGATGACGATCACGACGAAGAGGATCGGAGTCCGGTAATCCTGCCGCGCGAGGTCGAACAGGTAGCCGAAACCCGAGCCGCCGCCGATCAGCTCCGCCGTCAGCGCCACTTTCCAGGCGACGCCGAAGCTGATGCGCAAGGTCGCGAACATGAACGGATAGAGCGACGGGATCGTGATGCGAACGAAGCGTTTCAGCCCGTTGCGCGTGTAGCTGCGGCCCATCTCGATCAGATCGCGGTCGAGCGTGGCCAGGCCCTCTTTCATGTTCACGAGCGCGAACGGAATCAGCACCATCGAGATCGAGAAGATCACGGTGAAATGCGTGGCGCCGAACCAGAGCAGCGCCAGCAGCGCCCAGCCGATGCCCGAGAACGCGTTGAGGAACGGGCTGATGCGCCCATGCACCATCAGCGCCGTGACCGGCACGTAGTGGGCGAGGAACGCCAGCGCGTTGCCGACGAAGAACGAGATCGCGATCGCGACGCCGACATGCATCAGCGACCAGCCCATATGCGCAAGCTGGTTCGCATCGGTGACGAAGGCCCACAGCGCCTTGGCCGTCGTCCACGGCCCCGACATCGCGATCGGCGGCACCTGCGTCGCCGCGTAGGCCCACGCCGCGATCACGAGCAGCGTGAAGCCGTGCGCGGCGAGGCGTTCGCGGGAAACGGTGGAGCGCGCGGCGGTCATTGGTCCCAATCAAACCTGTCGTCCCCGCGCAAGCGGGGACCCACGCTTCCGCAGGCTCGGCCTCTGCTCATTCGCACGTCGCCAGAAAGATGGGTCCCCGCTTGCGCGGGGACGACAGATCGTGAGGGACCCGCGCTACTCCCGGATCGCCCCTTCCCAGATCATCGTCTTGGCGTCGGGGTAGTCCTTGAGGATGCCGAGCTCTTTCGACAGGGCCCATACCTTGTTCATCGCGTCGATGTCGTTCTGGGCCACGACGGCCGGGAAGTCGGAATACTGCTCGAACCACGCCTTGAAATAGGCGGGGTCGTTCTTCGTCTCCTTGCCTACCGCCTCGGACACTTCGCCGATGTTCTTGAGCGTGTAGTCCACCGATGCCTTCAGCATCCGGTTGAACTCGCGATAGAGCTCGGGCTTGGCCGCGATCTTCTCGGCGTAGCCGACGTTCACGGCCGACACCATGCGCAGCTTGAACAGCTCCCACATGTCCTCGGCGGTCTTCGCGACCGGGACGAAATCTCCGGTCTTCGCGGCCTGATAGGCCTGGCTGTGGATGAGCGTGGCGCCTTCCACCTTGTCGGTGGCGAGCGCGCCGGGCAGCGCCGGCGCCGGGAGCTGCTGCCACTTGAAATCGCCGTTCTCGTACTGGACGTTCACGCCGTATTTCTTCCACAGCGCCAGGCGCACGAGCGTGATGCCGGTCGACTGCAGCCCGTAGGTGGCGATCGTCTTGCCCTTGAGGTCCGCGATAGTCTTGTAGGGGCTGCCCTTCTTCACCCACACATGCGCGCCGTCGCCGGATTTGTGATAGCGCAGCGCCGTCGAGAGCACGCGGAGCTCGAGGCCCATTTCCTTCGCGCGGGGCACGGCCATCACGGCCGTCATCACCACGTCCCATTGCTTCGTCGCGGTGCCCTGGATCAGGACCGGGATCTGATAGCCCTTGCCGTCGATCTCGAGCTTGTCGGACGTCACCTTGCCGTTGCGCATCGGCCACATCACGGCCTCGAGCACGGGGTCCTGGAGATAGGCGAAGGTGAGCTTGTCCTTCGCGAAGGCGGGCGCGGCCGCGAGCATGGCGGCGGCGGCGAGGTAGAGCGTGCGCGTGTTCATCAGTGCGTCTCCCGAGGTCCAGAGGGTCAGGCGGCGGTTTCGGGCCAGCGCTGCGGCCACGCGATGCCTTGTTTTTGCATCATGCGCTGGAAGGCGGGCCGCGCGGCGGCGGCTTCGGCGATACGGCGGATGTTCGGAAAGTGCCACGCGGTCTTCGGCATGAACCGCGTCCATCGCGTCAGCATCGCGAGGTAGATGTCGCAGACCGTGTACTGATCGCCGGCCACCCAGCGGCTCTCGCCAATGCCGCCGTCGAGCACGCCGAAATTGCGCAGCAGCTTCTCCTCGGCCACCGCCTTGAAGGCGGCCTGGCGCGGCGCGTCGGCGAACGTCCAGTCCGCGTGCCACCAGTCGATGAGGCCGGTCTGGAGCGTGTTCGTCATGTAGGTCAGCCACTGGTAGAAGCGGCCGCGCTCGTGCGTTCCGGCGGGCGGCGTCAGCTTCGCCTCGGGATGCCGGTCGCAGAGATACTGGCAGATCGCCGCGGTCTCGAAGATCACGAAATCGCCGTCGACGAGCGTCGGAATGCGGCCATTCGGATTGAGCTTCCGGTACGCCGCCTGTTCGTGTTCGCGTCCGGCCAGATCGAGCCGGATCGCCTCGTAGGCCTGTCCGGCTTCTTCGAGGACTGTCTGCGGCGCCATCGCCGCCGTGCCGGGAGCCCAGTAGAGTTTGTACATCGCGCCGCCCCTCACGCCGCCGCCGGCTCGGCTTCGAGCTGCGTGAACAGGTCGTGCAGCCGCGCGCGCTGGCGCTGGAGATCCTCGCTCGCGGCGATGTCGCGCGGGCGCGGCGCCGTCACCGCGAGTGTTTCGAGCACGCTTGTCGGCTTGTTCGAGAGCAACAGGATGCGGTCGGCGAGCACGAGCGCTTCCTCGATGTCGTGCGTGACGAACACGATCGTCTTGCCGGTCTGCTGCCAGATCGCGATCAGCTCCGCGCGCAGGCGGCGGCGCGTGTTGAGATCGAGCGCCGAGAACGGCTCGTCCATGAGGATGATGCGCGGATCGACGGCGAGCGCGCGCGCGATGGCCACGCGCTGGCGCTCGCCGCCCGACAGCATGCCCGGGTATTTCCGCGCATCGCGCGCGAGGCCCACGAGGGCGAGCAGTTCCGCGGCGCGCGCTTCCATCGCGGCCTTCGCCATGCCGTCGAAGCGCAATTCCATGCCGAGCACCACATTGCCCAGCGCCGTGCGCCACGGCACGAGCCGCGGCGACTGGAACACGTAGGCCAACGAGCGCCAGGCCTCGGCCGGCGCCTTGCCGTCCACGGTCACGCGCCCGCCCTGGATCGGCAGCAGATCGCCCAGCAGGCGCAGCGACGTGGATTTGCCGCAGCCGGACGGGCCGAGAATGCAGAGGAACTCGCCCTCGTCGGCCGAAAAACTCAGCTCGTCGAAAATAGTGTCGCCGCCGAGCCGGGTGGAAACCCGCTCGAACGCCAGAATCTGCCGCGCCACCTCTCCCTCGCTCTCGCGCACGCGATTTTCGACCTTAGCGGCGCCGCGCGCGGCTTGGCAAGCTGAGCGCCGTTTTGCCGGCCAAAATCGCTCACGCTGGTGGCGCGATTGCGAAAATTGCCTATGGCACGCTTGACCGCGCGCGGCGGCGCGTCAGCCGCGGCGCGAAGTGCCGCTTCCGCTCAATTCTCGCCCGGCGCGCGCGAGGGCGCGGGCAAGGGCTGCGGCGCCGCGGTCGGCCGCGTGCCGATGTTGCCGTCGGCCGACAGCATGATCGCGATCGGGCGCGTGCCCTCGAACTTCGACAGCACGATGTTGATGATCACCATGAACGGCACGCACAGGAACATGCCGAGCACGCCCCAGACGACGCCCCAGAACACGAGGGAGACGATGATCACCAGCGAGGACAGATTGAGCGAGCGGCCGACGAGCTTGGGCTCGACCGCGTTGTTCATCACCACCTGGATCGCCACGATCGCGATCGACACGGAGCCGATCAGCACCCAGTCGGTGAACTGCACGATCAGCAGCAGCATCGGCCCGAGCACGCTGATGATCGCGCCCACGGTCGGGATGAAATAGCTGATGAACGTGACGACGGCCCAGAATTCCGCGAGCTGGAGGCCCACGGCCTTCATGATGCCGTAGACGAGCAGCGCCGTGATCAGCCCGAGCACGGTCTTGATGCGCACGTAGGTCTTGATGTCGTGGCTGATTTCCTGGAACGCGGTGCGCACCTGCGTGTGCTGGATCTCGGTGCGCGCCATCGCCTCGAGCTTGCGGCCGAAGGTGCGGTGCTCGAGCAGCAGGAAGCCGGTGTAGATCAGGATGAGGCCGAGGTCGCCGGTGAGGCTGGCCAGCGCGAACGCGGTGCGCTGGATCATGGTCGGGATGTTGATCCGGCCGATCAGCCCCTCGATCGGGTTCTCCTGCGGCAGGCCCATGAGCTGCGCGGCCTGGCGCACGAGCTGCTGGAAACGGTCCTGGTATTGCGGGGCCGAGGCGATCAGCTCGTTGACCGACGAATTGATGAGCGCCACGAGCAGCCAGATGGCCGCGGCGACGCCGGCGATCGCCAGCAGCATCGCCGGGCCGTAGGGGATCGCGATCCCGAACCGGCGCGACGCCATGATCGTCTGCTGCAGCGTGATCATCAGGTACCACAGCATCACCGCAACCACGAGCGGTTGCAGGAACGACTGGCCGATGATCAATACGTAGACCGTGAGGGCCAGGATGCCGAGCGCGGCACAGACGTTGAGGAATTTGAGGTTCATGCGGCGCGGCGCGGCGGCCCTCGGGCGGCGGTAAAAGCCCCCTCGGCGGGGGACAGGCACTCTAAGGTCCGTCCCGCCGCTTGTCGATTGCGGGCATGGCCCCTTGCCTCTGGCGGACGGGGGCGGGTTGGGGAAGAATGCCGCCCCAGCGCGGGGCGGGTCCAAGGCCGCGCGCACAAGGCTGGGAAGGACAACAACCGGAGGGACTAATGTTGAAACGTTTCGTATCCACCCTGGCGCTGGCAGCGGCGATTGCCGCCGGTCCGGCCCAGGCGCAAGACGTGAAGATCGGCGGCCTGTTCGGCATCACGGGCCCGATCGCGTCGCTCGTTCCGCCGATCGTCGAAAGCGCCAAGCTCGCGGTGAAGCACGTGAACGAGCAGGGCGGCATCGGCAAGGGCGGCAAGCTCGACATCGTCATCGCCGACGGCCAGTGCAATCCGCAGGCCGCGGCGGCGGCCGCCAAGAAGCTCGTCGACGTCGACAAGGTCGTCGGCATCGTCGGCGAGCTGTGCAGCGGCGCCACGATCGCCGCCGCCGAAGGCTCGGGCATCCCGACCGGCACGGTCATGATTTCGCCGGCCTCGACGTCGCCGGCGATCACCGGCCTGGCCGACAAGGATTTCGTGTTCCGCACATGCCCGTCGGACGCGTTCATCGGCCAGACCGCCGCGCGCTATCTGATCCAGAAGCGCGGCATCAAGGTGCTGGCGCTGACCTATATGAACAACGACTACGGCAAGGGCCTCGCGAGCTCGTTCCGCGACGAGTACAAGAAGCTCGGCGGCAAGATCACGGCCGATCTCGAGCACAACGAGAAGGCCACGTCGTTCCGCTCCGAGCTCGCGACCCTCGCGAAGGACAAGCCGCCTTACCTCTTCGTCATCGGCTACGCGAACTCGTCCGGCCCGCTGATCCTGAAGCAGGCGCTGGAAGGCGGCTTCTTCAAGAAGTTCATCGGCTCGGAAGGCACGCGCGACGACAAGGTCTATCAGCAGATCGGGATCAAGAATCTCGAAGGCATGATCCACCTCGTCGGCGGCGACCCGTCGAGCAAGGCGCTCGACATGTTCAACGCCGAGATCACGAAGGTGAACAAGGACTTCGTCGGCAAGCCCTACGCGCCGCACAGCTACGACGCGGCGTTCATGCTGGCGCTGGCGATCGAAGTGGCCGGCACGACCGACCGCACGAAGGTGCGCGACGCGCTGCGCCGCGTCGGCTCGATCGGCGGCGTGGTGATCGGCCCCGGCGAGTGGAAGAAGGCCAAGGAGGCGATCGCCAAGAAGCAGAAGATCACCTACCACGGCGCCGCCGGCAACCACGTGTTCTCGAAGGAAGGCGACGTCTCCGGCGTCGTCGACGTCTACGAGATCAAGGGCGGCAAGGACAACAAGATCGCGACGCTGCGCTAGGCATCGCGCGAGACTACGGACGAAACGAAACCCCGCGCCGGCAACGGCGCGGGGTTTTTCATTGCGGCCGGCCGGGGCGCGGCGCCGCCGCGGACGCGCCCGCAGACGTTGACAGTGTTCTTGATATGTTCTAGTCTGGCCGTCGGTAATCCGGTTGGACCGGGCGGGCGAGGCGCGGCGTCGCGTTTTCGGACGCGGCTCTTTTGCCATCGTCGATCGCGCACACGAAGCGGGCAGCGCCGCGCCGCCGTGGCAAGGCGCAACGCGCATGTCGTCCCATTCGCCGGTGGGGCCCATCGCGGCGATGCGCGAAAAAAAGCCCGGAAATGCCGGTATCGGGGCGCGGCAAATGCCCGGAAATGCCGGTGTCGAAAGCCCGGAAAAGCCCGGGCGGAACGTCGCCGGAAGCCCGGGTTTTCCCGGGAATGCCCGGGAATGCCGGTGTGATTTGCGACAGGCCCGCGCCGGCGCGGCCGGTCCGCTAGGCGCCCGGCGCCTTCTCGCCGGCCAGTTTCGGCGGACGCTCCGGCAGCAGGCCTTGCGGGAAGACCTGGAGCACGACGACGAGCAGCAGCCCGACCAGGAACATCTTCACGTAGGCGATGCGCACGCCCCAGTCCGGCGGCAATGCGCCGGTGACGAGCTCGCTCGCGGTCCACAGCAGCCAGATCAGCACCGCGCCGAGCACGGCGCCCTTGTTGTTGCCGCTGCCGCCGACGATGAGCATCACCCAGACGAGGAACGTGGCGTAGAGCGGCTCGCTGGCCTCGGGCGTCAGGACCTTCAGGTAGTGCGCCGTGAGCGCGCCGCCCAGGCCCATGAAGGCCGAGCCGATGACGAAGGCCTGGAGGCGGAACGCCTCGACGTCTTTCCCCATCGCGGCAGCGGCGGTTTCGTTGTCGCGGATCGCGCGCATCACGCGGCCCCAGGGCGAATTGCGCGCGCGCTCCATGAACAGGTAGGTGGCGAAGACGAGCAGCGCGACGAGCGCCATCAGCGCGATCTCGCCCCACGGGCGAGCCATCGTCTCGAACGGCTTCGGAATGCTCTTGATGCCGAACGGGCCGCCGGTGAGCTTGTCTTCGTTGAGCGCCACGAGGCGCAGGATCTCGGCGATGCCGATCGTCGCGATCGCGAGATAGTCGCTGCGCAGGCGCAGGCAGATGCGGCCGACGACCCAGGCGACCGCCGCGGCGAAAAACGGCGCCACGATCCAGCCGAGCGGTATCGGCAGGCCGAGGCCGCCTACGTCGGCGCCGCTGCGCGCCAGCATCGGCGGCGTGGTGAGCAGCGCCGAAGTGTAGGCGCCCACCGCGAAGAAGCCGGCGATGCCGACGTTGAAGAGGCCGGTCATGCCCCAGTTGAGGTTGAGGCCGAGCGCCATCACCGCGTAGATGCCGCCCATCGTGAGCAGCGCCATGAAGTAGAGAAGAAGCCCGCCGAATTCCATCGCGCTCGCTCCCTACAGCACGCGGCCGCGCAGCAGGCCCTGCGGCCGCCAGATCAGCATGACGACCAGGATCGCGAACGCGATGCCGATCTTGTATCCGGGCGAGATGAACGGCTCGTCGCTGAGGAGCGGATAGCTCGACAGCTCCTGGATCACGCCGAGCACGAGGCCGCCCAGGATCGCGCCGTAAGGCCGCCCGAGCCCGCCGAGGATCGCGGCGGCAAAGATTGGGAGCAGCAAATCCCAGCCCATGTATGGCTTCAAGAGCGTGTCGATGCCGGTGAGGATGCCGGCCGCCGCCGCGAGCACCGCGCCGACCACCCAGGTCCAGGCGATCACGCGCTCGGTGCCGATGCCGGTGATGCGGGCGAGGTCGGCGTCGTCGCTCATCGCGCGCATCGCCTTGCCGATCTTGGTGCGCGTCAGCAGCAGATGCAGCGCCGTCACCAGCACGACGGTCGTCACGACGATGACGATGTGCTTCTCCTGGATCCGGAACGGCTCGAACGATTCGAGCGGCGGATTGATGCCCTCGACGTAGGGCTCGGGCTGCACGCCCCAGATCAGCATGATCGCGGCGCGGATCATCAGCGCGACGCCGAACGAGGCGATGACCACGACGATCGGCCGCGACTTCCGGAACGGCTTGTAGGCGTAGCGGTCGATCGCCAGCGACGCCGCCACGGTGCCGACGAGCGCCAGCGGCATCGCCGCCACCGGCGGCCAGCCGAACGCCACGACGACGGCGAAGGCGATGTAGGCGCCGAGCGTCATCAGGTCGCCATGCGCGAAATGCGCGAAACGCAGGATCGAATAGATCATCGAGACGCCGATCGCGCCCAGCGCGTAGATGCTCCCGAGCACCAGGCCGGGGATCACGTAATTGTTGATGAACTCGATCATCCCCGAATCAGTGCCCCCCTCCCAAGAACGATTCCGCCACCTCGCGGTTGGCGAGAAGCGCGGCCCCCGTATCCGTGTAGCGGTTCTCGCCGGTGGCGAGCACATAGCCCCGATGCGCCAGCCCCAGCGCCTGGCGCGCGTTCTGCTCGACCATCAGGATGCCGACGCCCTGCGCGTTGATCGCGCGGATGCAGGCGAAGATCTCGTCCATCGCGCGCGGCGATAGGCCCGCAGTCGGCTCGTCGAGCAGCAGCACCTTCGGCTCGACCATCAGCGCGCGGCCGACCGCGAGCATCTGGCGCTGGCCGCCCGAAAGCTCGCCGGCCGGCTGCTTGCGCTTCTCGGCGAGCACCGGAAACAGCGCGTAGATGCGGTCGAACACCGCCGGCGGAATCGTCTTCCGCACGAAGCCGCCCATTTCGAGGTTTTCGTGCACCGAGAGCGAGACGAACACGTTGCGCTCCTGCGGCACGTAAGCGAGGCCGCGGCGCACGCGCTGCTCGGTCGGCAGCTTCGAGATTTCCGTTCCGTCGAACGTCACGGTGCCTTCGCGCAGCGTCACGAGGCCGAACACGGCCTTCATCACCGTGGACTTTCCCGCGCCGTTGGGGCCGACGATGACGACGATTTCGCCCGGATCGAGGCGAACCGAGACGCCTTTCAGAATATCGGCGCCGCCGTAGCCGCCGACGAGCCGTTCGGCCGCGAGCATCTAGGCGGCCTCGCTCTGCGCGCCGCCGCCGAAATAGGCCTCGACGACGCGGGTGTCCTTGCGGATGTCGGACATCTTGCCCTGGGTCAGCACGCTGCCCGCCGCCATCACGATGACCGGATCGCACAGCCGCGCGATCAGGTCCATGTCGTGCTCGATCACGAAGAAGGTGTAGCCGCGCTCGCGGTTGAGCCGCTCGATGTCGGACGCGAGTTCGGCCAGCAGCGTGCGGTTGACGCCGGCGCCCACCTCGTCGAGCAGCACGACCTTGGGCTCGGCCATCATCACGCGGCCGAGCTCGAGCAGCTTCTTCTGGCCGCCGGAAAGGTTGCCGGCGCGCTCGTAGCGGACGGCGCCGAGGCGCAGGAAATCGATGACCTCTTCGGCGCGTTTCCGGAGCTTCGCCTCCTCGTCGCGCACGCGGCCCCAGGCGAGGCAGGCGCTCAGCAGCCTTTCGCCCGACTGGCCCGCGGGCACCAGCATGAGGTTCTCGATGACCGGCATGTTCGAGAATTCGTGTGCGACCTGGAAGGTGCGCGCGACGCCGAGATGAAACAGCTCGTGCGGCTTCTTGCCGGTGATGTCCTTGCCGTCGAGCAGGATGCGCCCGGCGGTGGGGCGATAGAGCCCGGCGATGCAGTTGAACAGCGTGGACTTGCCGGCGCCGTTCGGGCCGATGAGGCCGGTGATCGAGCCTTTGGCGACGGTGAGGGAACAGTCCTGCACGGCGCGGATGCCGCCGAAGGACATGGAGACGTGCTCGACCGAGATCATGCTTCAGTCTATCCGCGATGGTTGCGGGGTCAAACCGGGCGGCGCGGCGCGCGCGGCCGCGGAACGGGCCAGCGCCCGCTCGCGCAGCAGCGCGAAGACACCGGCGCCCACGATGATCCCGGCGCCGGCGATCGTCCAGAGGTCGGGAAACTCGCCCAGTGCCACGAGACCGACCACGATTGCCCACAAGACGAGCGTGTAGCCGTAGGGCTGCAGCCGCGGCGCCGAACAGGCTTCGTAGGCCTTGATCAATGCAAGATGCGCGCCCGCGCCGAGCAGGCCCGAGAGCAGCAGGAGGCCCCAGCCCGCAAGCGTCGGCGGCTTCCAGAAGAACGGCCCGACGCAGGTGGTGAGGGCCACCCCGACCACGACCGTATAGACCAGCGTGGTATCGGCCGAATCGCGCCGGCCGACGAGGCGCACGAGCGTCTGGTAGAAGCCCCAGCTCAAGGCGCCGATCACCGGAATCGCGTGGAACCAGCTGAAGTCGCGCAGGCCCGGACGCATGACCACCAGCACGCCGATCATGCCGACGGCGACGGCGAGCCAGATCGAGAGCGTGACGCGCTCTTTCAGCATCGCGGCCGAAAGCACGAGCACGATCAGCGGCGCGGCGGCGGCAACGGCGTGCACGTCGCCGATCGGCAGGTAGCGGAAGGCGAGGATGAAGACGCCGATCTCGAAGATCAGCGCCACCGCGCGCAGCAGCTGCATGCGCGGCATCGCCGACCGGAACGCGGGCAGGAAGCGCTTCGGCCCGACGATCGCCACCGCGAACAGGAAAAAGATGACGAAGCGGACCCACAGGATCTGCGCGATCGCGAGGCCCATGTCGCGCGTCAGCACGCGCGAGATCGCGTCCATGACCGCGAACAGGAACATCGAGGCGACGGCGAACGCGATGCCGCGCGCG
Organism: uncultured Candidatus Odyssella sp.; assembly: GCA_964624265.1. GTDB lineage: Bacteria > Pseudomonadota > Alphaproteobacteria > Bin65 > Bin65 > SBBV01. The sequence continues at coordinate 3,354 of CAZUYG010000016.1, read as the reverse complement.
AGATTGTCGGGCCGCGCCGTGTGCATTCGTGTCACCGGCGGGCGAGGGCGGCGGCGAACTCGGCGCAGGTCGCGACCGGCGAGATCGCGCCGAGCGCGGCCACCGTCGTTTCGTGCACCTCGGGCTTGAACGCGGCGCAGCCGTCGGACAGCAGCAGCGTCTCGAATTCGAGAACGTGGGCGTGCCGCAAGGTGGAGGCCACGCCGCCATTGGTGACGATGCCGGTGAAGATCAGCGTCGTGACGCCGGCCTTCTTGAGCACGAATTCGAGCCGCGACTGGTGGAACGCGGAGTAGGCGACCTTCTCCACCTTGAAGTCGACCGGCTTCAGCTCGTCGATCACGTCCTGCCCCCAGCTTCCCGGCGCGAAATCGCCCTTGGCGAGGAACGGCCGCAAAGCCTTGAGATGCGGCGCGATGAACGGCTCTCCGTTGCGCCCCGGCACGAGCGTGAACAGCGTGGCCACGGTCCAGCCGCCCCAGGCGCGCACGGCGTTCGCCACCGCGGCGACCCGGGCCGGCAGCGCCGCCAGCGCCGGCGCCGCGCAGTTCGCGCGCGCATAGGCGCCTTTCGGATGCAGGAAATCGTTTTGCAGGTCGACGAGCATCAACGCCGTCGTCGCCGGATTCATGTGCGCGACATCAATCGCCATCGACGGCCCTCACTTCCCGTTCGCCACGAGGCGAACGGGCCCCTTCTCTCCCACTTCGTGGGAGAGAGAAACAGTGCAGCGGACGCAGCCCCTTTCTTCTCTCTCCCGCGCCAGCGGGAGAGAAGGGGCCCGTCGTCGCGCTCTCGGCGCGGCGACGGGATTTGAGGGGCGGCGCCGCATCATGCCCGCTCCAGGATCACGTTGCCGAGCGCATCGACGCGCGCGGCGAGGCCGGGATCGACATAGATGGTCGTGTCCGGCTGCTCGAGCACGGCCGGCCCGGCGATGACGGCGCCGGCCGGCAGATCGAGCCGCGCGAAGACCGGAGCCTCGCGCCACCCGCCGGCGATCCAGAGCCTGCGGCTGCCGCGGCGGGCGGCCTCGAGCGTGTTCGCGGGGTCGGGCTTCAGGGTGGCGAGATCGAATGGCGGGCGGCGCCCGATCACCGCCACGCGGAGATTGAGCAGGCGTACCGGCACGCCGTGCAGCAGGCGGCCGTAGGCGCGCGTATAGGCCTTGTCGAACGCGGTGCGGATCGCTTCGTCGGTGATGCCCGACGTGCCGCGCGCGATCGATAGCGCCAGCGGCACCGAGACCGTGTGCGTCTGCCCGACATACGACATGTCGAATTCGACATGCGTCTCGCGCCCGGCGAACGCCACCTCGGCACGGTCGAGCAGCGCCAGTCCCTCGCCGGCGAAGGCGACGATGTCGCGGTCGAGCGCCGGCACGTCAAGCGCCTCGAGCGGGCGGTTGATCGTGCGCACGAAATCGTGGCGCATGTCGGCGACGATGCAGCCGAGCGCGCTGGTGACGCCGGGAAAGCGCGGCACGATCGCCTGTGCCAGGCCGACGTCCTGGATCAATGCGCCCGCATGCAGCGGCCCGCCGCCGCCGAACGGCATCAGCGCGAAGCGCTTCGGATCGTGCCCGCGTTCGATCGAAACGAGGCGGATCGCGCCGGCCATCAGCGCGTTGGCGACGCGGATCACGGCCTCGGCGGACTCCATCGTGCCGAGGCCGAGCTTCTTGCCGACATGCGCGTCGAGCGCCGCGCGCGCCGCGTCAACGTCGAGCCGCGCGAGCTTGCCGCCGATCGGGCGCTCTGCGTTGATGCGGCCGAGGACGACGTTCGCATCGGTCACGGTCGCCGCAGTGCCGCCCTTGCCGTAACAGGCGGGTCCGGGGTCGGAGCCGGCCGATTGCGGGCCGACTTGCAGCAGACCGCCGCGATCGACCCAGGCCACCGAGCCGCCGCCGGCGCCGATCGTCGTCATCTCGATCATCGGCGTGCGCACGACGAGGCCGAAATCGATCTTCGTCTCGGCGGCGAGCGCGCTCTGTCCGCCGACGATGAGCGCCACGTCGAAGCTCGTGCCGCCGACATCGCCCGTAATGACGTTCGGGAAGCCGGCCGCCGCCGCGATATGCGCGCCCGCGATAACGCCGGCGGCGGGACCGGAAAGGGCGGTGCGGATCGGGCGCTGCTTCGTGGTCTCGACGGTCATCACGCCGCCGTTCGACTGCACGATCAGCAATTGGCCGCCGAACCCGCCGCCGTGGAGGCGTTGCTCGAGCGAGCCGATATAGGCGCCGACGACCGGCTGGAGATAGGCATTCAGCGCCGTCGTCGAGGCGCGTTCGAATTCGCGGATTTCGGGCAGGATGTCCGACGACGCATTGATGCAGTCGTTCGGCCACACATCCTTCAGCGCTGCCACCGCGGCTCGCTCGTTGGCGCCGTTGGCGTAGCTGTTGAGGAAAAATACCGCCACTGCCTGCGCCCCGCGCTCGAGCAGCAGCTTCGCCGCCGCTTTCACCTCGGCGGCATCGACCGGCGTCAGGACCGTGCCGTCGGCCAGCGTGCGCTCGTTCACCTCGATGCGGCGGTCGCGCGGCACGATGGGCGTGAATTGGCCCCAAAGGCCCCAGGTGCGCGGGCGGTCGCGCCGGCGCATTTCGAGCACGTCGCGGAAGCCCTTGGTCGTGATGACACCGATCGGCGCGCCTTTCCGCTCGAGCAACGCGTTGGTGCCGACCGTGGTGCCGTGCACGATCGTCCCGATGCGCGCGAGATCGTTCACGCGCTGCGCGAGCCCGTCGAGGAAGCCGATCGCCTGGTTGCCCGGAGTCGACGGAACCTTTGCAGTCGAGGACTTGCCCGTCGACTCGTCGTAAAAGAACAGATCGGTGTAGGTGCCGCCGACATCGACGCCGACGGTGAGCGCGCGCCGTTGGTTCATTTCGCCTTCACGCCGTAATCGCGCGCGGCGGCTTCCGCCGTCACATAGCCGAGGCGCACATCCTCGGCGATCTTCGCGGGGTCGCGCCCGGCGGCAGGGCCGTAGCCGCCGCCGCCCGGCGATTCGATGCGAAGATGCTGGCCGCGTTTCAGGCGGATGCCGACCATCTTCGAAGCCATCGGCGCTTCGTGCCAGCCGTCATCCTGCTCGAAGCGGAAGCCGTTCATCGCCGCATCGCCGCCGCCGCACACGCCGCGCGGCGGAAAGCGCCCGCGCTCGGCGAACAAGAAGGCGTCGGCATCCCCTTCGAGCGGCGTCACCTCGTACACGGCGCCGAGCCCGCCGCGCGCGCGGCCGGGCCCGCCGCTATCGGGCCGCAGCGCCCATTGCGTGAACATGACCGGGTAGGCGGCCTCGAGGATCTCCACCGGCGGGATGGTCGCGGTCGAGATCGGCGCG
>CAZUYG010000015.1:8081-15388 GCA_964624265.1 uncultured Candidatus Odyssella sp. | reverse complement strand
TTCGCGGCCAATGTCGGCCGGCTGATGAGGCACTGAGATGGACGCCCGCGCCGACGAGATCATCCGCCGCCAGGAACGCATGGCGGGCGACCGCGCCACCTGGGAACAGCACTGGCGCGAGATCGCGCGGCTCGTGCTGCCGCGGCAAAGCGACTTCAACCAGTCGCAGACGCCCGGCGCGAAGCGCACCGAGTTCATGTACGACGCTACGGCCGCGCTGGCGCTGGAGCGCTTCGCCGCCGCCATGGAATCGATGCTCACGCCCCGCACCGGCCGGTGGCACAAGCTGACGACCGACGACGCGGCGCTCGACGAAGACCCTGATGTGCGCGCGTGGCTCGACGCCGTGACCGAGGCGCTGTTCGCCGCCCGCTACAGCCCGCGCGCCAACTTCGCGAGCCAGGCGCACGAAACCTACATGTCGCTCGGCGCGTTCGGCACCGGGGCGGTCTTTGTCGACGAGGTCATGGGCCTTGGCCTGCGCTACAAGTCGCTGCACCTGTCGGAGTTGTTCTTCGCCGAGAACATGGCGGGCGCGATCGACACCGTGCATCGCCGGTTCGAGTACACCGCGCGGCAGGCGGCGCAGCGGTTCAAGACACTGCCGGAGCGCATCCGCACCGCCGCCGATAAGGAGCCGGAGCGCAAGTTCGAGCTCATTCACTGCGTCTGGCCGCGCGACGACGTGAAGCCGGGCCGGCGCGACTGGCGCGGGATGCCGTTCGCGTCGGTCTATGTCGCCGTGGAGGGCCGGCAGATTGTCGACGAGGGTGGCTATCGGTCGTTCCCCTACGCCGTGTCGCGCTACGTGACCGCGCCGCGCGAGATTTACGGCCGCTCGCCCGCGATGACCGTGCTGCCCGACATCAAGATGGTCAACGAGATGTCGAAGACCACGATTCGCGCGGCCAATATGGCGGTCGATCCGCCGCTGCTGCTGTCCGACGACGGCGTGCTGCAAGCCTTCCAGATGCGCCCCGGCGCGCTCAACTTCGGCGGCGTCGGGCCGAACGGCGAGCCGATGGTTAAGGCGCTCGAAAACCGGGGACGCTTCGACATTTCGCTGGAGATGATGGATCAGCGCCGCAAGGTGGTGAACGACGCCTTCCTGGTCACGCTGTTTCAGATCCTGGTCGAGACGCCGGCCATGACCGCCACCGAGGCGATGCTTCGAGCGCAGGAGAAGGGCGCGCTGCTCGCGCCGACGATGGGCCGGCAGCAATCCGAAATGCTCGGGCCGATGATCGAGCGCGAGTTGGACATCCTGGCGAGCGCCGGCCAGTTGCCGCCGATGCCGGATGCGCTGATCGAGGCCGGGGCGGGCGTGCGCGTCGAGTACGAGTCGCCCATGGTCCGCGCGCAGCGGGCCGAAGAGGGCGTCGGCATCCTGCGGACGCTGGAAGGCATCACGCCGCTCGCGCAGATCGATCCGACCGTGCTGGACGGCATCAACCCCGACGAGACGCTGCGGGCGCTGGCGGACATCAACGGCGCGCCGCAGAAGGTGCTGCGGACGCGCGAAGAGGTCGCCGCGATCCGGCAGCAGCGGGCCGGGCAGCAGCAGGCAGCGCAGCTTCTCGAAGCGGCGCCCGTCGCATCTAAGGTCGCGTCCGACCTCGCCAGCATTCAGCAGAAGGCCGGGCAGGCGGCGTTCTGATGACCCCTGCCGAAAAGCTCGATCGCAAGCGGCGCGCCTATCGTCAGCTTTTCCTGGCGGACGACGGCGGCGCCAACGAGCCGGCGAAGGTGGTGATGGCCGATCTGGCGCGGTTCTGCAACGCGACGAAGCCGAGCGTGCGGGTCAGCCCGCAAACCGGCGCGATCGATCCGATGGCGATGGCGGTCGGCGAGGGCCGCCGCGAAGTTTACCTGCGCATCCAGACGCATCTGGGCCTCACCGATGCGGACGTGCGCGCAATAGCGAGGGAGACCGACGATGGCTGATGGAAGCGGGTCCGCAGCGCAGGCGCTGGCGGGCAACCCGGCGGGCGGCGCTGCCGCGGCTGCCGGTGCGGCAAGCCTACAGGCGCCGGCACAGGACGCGGCCCAGAAGCAGGCCCCGGCCGGCGGCGAGGGTGCAGCAAAGCCTTGGTGGGACGGCATGCCCGAGAACCTGTCCGGGCTGGTGCAGACCAAGGGCTGGAAAGACCCGGCCGCGGCCGTCGAATCCTACGCCAACCTCGAAAAGCTGGTCGGCACCGATCGGCTGGCGATCCCGAAGGACGACGCCGACCACGCCAACTGGGACAAGGTCTTCAACCGGCTCGGGCGCCCGGACAAGCCCGAGGGTTACGGCCTCAAGGCGCCCGAGGGCGGGGACCCGGCATTCGCCAAGGCGGCGTCCGAGGTCATGCACAAGGCGGGGTTATCCGCCAAGCAGGCGCAGGCGCTGGCCGGATGGTGGGGCGAACAGCAGGCCGCGGCGCTCAAGGGCTTCAGCGATCAGCGCGCGAAGGCGGCAGAGACCGACATGACCGCGCTCAAGGCGGAGTGGGGCCAGACCTATGACGCCGAGATCGAGGGCGCGCGCCGCGCAGCACGAGCCTACGGGCTCGACGAGGCGAAGCTGACGAAGATCGAGGATGCGCTTGGCACGGCCGAGCTGCTGCGCCTGTTCGCCAAGATCGGCAAGGCGCAGGGCGAGCACGCGCCCGCCGATGGCGCTGGCTCCGGCGGCTTCGGCATGACGCCCGCCGCGGCCAAGGCCGAGATCGCCGCGCTCAAGGTCGATGCGACGTTCAATGCCGCATACCTGGATGGTAGCCATGTCGGCCACAAGGACGCCGTGGCGCGGATGGAGCGGCTGCACAAGGCCGCCTATCCCTGAACCTAACAACATGATGTGAGTTTTTGCTTGTGACACCCCAGGAATTGCGTTTAGAGTGCGCGCGACTGGCCTATCGCCATGATCGCTCGCCAGACGACGCGGTGAAGGCCGCCCGGATCATCGAAGCCTACGTCGCCGGAGACGGTAACGACGGAACTTCGAAGGATCAGGACAGCACGAAGCCAGTCAAAGCGGATAACCGTAAGGCCCGCTGACATCCTGGGAAAGACCAGGCGCCGACGCCGGGCGCTAAACGGCTAGAAGAGGTCCGTTCTTCGGACGGGCAACCCCTTCGGTGGATCGCGGGATCAACCAAGGAGTTGCCAAATGTCCGTCAACGTTACCACGCATTTCGTCCAGCAGTATTCGACCAATGTCGGGCTTCTTCTCCAGCAGAAGGGCTCGAAGCTCCGCAACGCGGTCATGGTCGGCAGCTACACCGGCAAGGCCGCCAAGGCTGTCGAGCAGGTCGGCCCGGTCACGGCGCAGCGCCGCACGTCGCGCCATGCCGACACGCCGCTGATTTCGACCCCCGCGGATGCGCGGTGGGTCTACCCCTACGACTACGAATGGGCGGACCTGATCGACGATCAGGACAAGCTGCGGATGCTCATCGATCCGCAGTCGGCCTATGCCCAGAACGGCGCCTATGCCATGGGCCGCGCGATGGACGACGAAATCATCTCGGCGTTCTTCGGCACGGCGAAGACCGGCGAGGACGGCAGCACGTCGACCACCTTTCCGGCCGGCAACCAGGTCGCGGTGAACTTCGGCTCGGCTTCCAACGTCGGGCTCACCGTCTCGAAGCTGCGCGAGGCCAAGCGGCTGCTGATGTCGGCGGAAGTCGACATCGACAACGACCCGCTCTTCTGCGTCGTCACCTCGGGCGAGCACGACGACATGCTCAACGAGGTCCAGGCCACGTCGCTTGACTACAACACGCGCCCGACGCTGGTCGACGGCAAGATCACGGCGTTCATGGGGTTCAACTTCATCCACTGCGAACGCCTCGCGCTGGATGGTTCGAGCTACCGCCGCGTGCCGGTCTTCGCCAAGTCCGGGATGCATCTCGGCATCTGGAACGACATCACGACCTCGATCGATCGCCGCGCCGACAAGAGCAACGCCATGCAGGTCTACTGCAAGGTGACGTGCGGCGCGACCCGCCTGGAAGAAGGCAAGGTCATCGAGATCAAGTGCGCCTGATCGGCGCTGCGGAAGGAGTAAACCAACATGGCAGTCGTCGCTCTCAAGGGAACGAACATCACGAACCTCGATTCCACGCCCGCGGTGGTCAACAACGTGGCGTTCATGGGCGGGCGCGATCGCGTCCAGGTCGGAACCAAAGAACTGACCAACGGGGATTCGATCGGCTCTACCGTCATCATGGCGCGGGTGCCCTCGAATGCCGTGATCACGTCGATCAAGATTTTCTGCGACGCGATCACGTCGGGCGCGGCCGACATCGGCCTCTACCGCACGACGCAGGACGGCGGTGCGGTGGTCGATGCCGACGCCTATGCCTCGGCGCAGTCGATCGCGTCGGCCAGCGTGGTCGGCATCGAATGCGCGTTCGAGGCGCGCGACATCGCCAACATTCGCCAGCTCGTCTGGGCGGATGCTGGCCTGTCGGCGGACGTGCCCGGCCGCTTCTACGACATCGTGGCGACGCTGACGGCGGCTGCCGCGGCGAGCGGGACGCTGTCGTGGATCGTCAAGTACGCGGTGGACTGATCGCAACGGGCGGGGCTCCGGCCCCGCCCACTCTTCGGAGGGACCGATGGCAACTCGCCGATACAGCATTGCCCGTGGCGCCGGGGCGACCCGTTCTTCGGTCACCGAGGCGGTCGGCGCGGCCACCGCGACGGCGTCGATGGAATTCACGTTCGATCTCGCGGCGAGCCTGACCAAAGAGGATGTCCTGAAGGGCATCGACCTGATCCGCGAATACATCATTCAGGACAGTTTCCCGCCGGCCTGATCGCCGGCCCGGTGAGGTCGGCCAATGGCATCCAACGTCGAAATCGCGAACCTCGCGCTTACCAAGCTCGGCGCCGAGCGCATCGTCAGTTTCGACGATCCGAGCAAGGAAGCCCGCGCGCTGACCGCGATCTACGATCTGGTGCGCGATGACGAGCTCCGCCGCCACCGCTGGAACTTCGCCTTCAAGCGCGCCTCGCTGGCGGCGCTGACCGACGCCCCGGAATGGGGCTACACGCTTCAATACGAGTTGCCGAGCGACTGCCTGCGCGTCGACCAGGTCGGCGAATACTTCGAAAGCTACCTAGCGCCGGGCATCGAATACCGCGGCGGCCCGGACATGCCCTATCAGATCGAGGGGCGCCGCATTCTGACCGACATCGCGGCCCCGCTGGTCATCCGCTACATCTACCGCGTCACCGATTCCGGCCAATTCGATGCCAGCTTCGTCGAGGCGCTGGCCTGCCGGCTGGCGGCGCAGCTTGCGGAGGACCTGAGCCAGAGCACGGGCAAGGGCGAACAGGCGCGCAAGGACTATCAGAGCGCCATCGCATGGGCACGGCGCGTCTCCGCGATCGAGAAGCCGCCCGAGGACCCGCCGGATAACGCCTGGCTGATGGCGAGGCTGTAAGCCGATGCCGAAGGCCTCGCCGATCCTCACCGCGTTCAATGCCGGCGAGTTGTCGCCGCTGCTCTATGGGCGCGTCGACATCGCGAAGTATTCGCAGGGCTGCCGCACGCTCGAAAACTTCCTGCCGACGATCCAGGGCGCGGCAAAGCGCCGGCCGGGCACCAAGTATGCCGGGGCCGTGAAGACCGCGTCAGACCGCACTTGGCTGATGCCTTTCCAGTTCAACGTCGAGCAAGCCTACGTGCTCGAATGGGGCGCGCTCTATGTCCGCTTCTGGCTGAACCACGGGCAGCTGATCAGCGGCACGCCGGTCGAAGTGGTGACGCCCTACAGCGCGGCAGACCTGACCAACGACGACGGCACCTTCGCGCTCGGCTTCGTGCAGTCGGCGGACGTGCTCTACGTCACGCATCCGAGCTATCCGACCCGGAAGCTGGAGCGGCTGTCCGCCACATCCTGGACTTTCACGGTGGTCGCGTTCGAGGGTGGACCGTTCAAGGATCGCAACACGTCGGCGACCACGGTCTACGCATCGGCGGCGACCGGCGCCGGGATCACCATCACGGCATCCGCTGGCATCTTCACGGCCAATCACGTCGGCTCGCTGTTTCGCATCGAGGAAGAGACGCCCGGCGGCGGCATCGCGCCGTGGGAGGCGGGGAAGGTGGTCGCGGTCAACGACCAGCGCCGCAGCGACGGCAAGACCTATGTGAGCGGCACCGCAGCCACGACGGGCTCGGTCAAGCCGACGCACAGCGAGGGCGCCGCGAGCGACGGCGCGGTGTCGTGGACCTATCGGCATGCCGGATATGGATGGGTGACGATCACCGGCTACACTTCTGCCACGCAAGTCACGGCAACCGTCGTGTCGCGGCTGCCTGACGCGGTGGTCGGCGCCGGCAACCCGACGACGAAGTGGTCCCACGGCGCCTTCTCGGACGAAGAGGGCTACCCGTCCGCCGTGACGTTCTTCCGCGAGCGGCTGACGCTGGCGAAGGACACGCGCATCTACTGCTCGGTGTCGGGCGACTTCGAGAACTTCGCCGCCAAGACCGCCAACGAGACTCTGGCTGACAACGCGGTGCAGGTGGATATCACGTCCGATCAGGTCAATCTGGTGCAGTGGCTGTCGCCCGAGGACGCGCTGGTGGTCGGCACGGCCGGCGGCGAATTTGTCGTCGGCCCCACCACGACGACGGAAGCCTTCGGCCCCGGCAACGTCAAGGTGGCGGCGCAGACGCGCCACGGCTCGCGCGCGATCGTTCCGGTGCGCGTCGGCGATGCGGCGGTGTTCGTCCAGCGCGCGGGCCGCAAGCTGCGCGAGTTCAAGTACGAATTCCAGGTCGATACCTACATCGCGCCTGACGTGACCGTGCTGTCCGAGCACGTGACGCAGGGCGGCGTCGAGGCGCTGGTCTATCAGCAGGAACCGGACAGCGTGATCTGGGCCGTCCGCGCCGACGGAGTGCTGCTCAGCTTCACCTACAACCGCGAACAGGACGTGCTTGCGTGGGCGCGTCACGTCATCGGCGGGTCCGACGCGACCGAGGATCAGGCCGTCGTCGAAAGCGTCGCCGCAATCCCGGCGCCGGACGGCGACGCCGACGAGCTCTGGATGATCGTCCGGCGCCAGATCGACGGCGCCACGGTCCGCACGGTCGAATACCTGATGCCCGGCCACCGCACCGGCGACGATCAGGACGATGGCTTCTACGTCGATTGCGGCGCCACGCTGGACAACACGATCGCGGCGACGCTCAGCCTGTCGTCGGCGGCGGTCGGCGCCGGGGTGATCGCGACGGCCGGCTCCGGCGTCTTCGCGCTCGCCGATGTCGGCCGGATCATCGTCTACCGCTATGCCGATGCGGA
>CAZUYG010000015.1:0-7981 GCA_964624265.1 uncultured Candidatus Odyssella sp. | reverse complement strand
CAGACCGCGGCGAGCAAGGTGCATGTCGGGCTGCCCTACACGTCGACGCTGGAGACGATGCGCCCCGAGGCCGGATCGGGTTCCGGCACCGCGCAGGGCAAGACCAAGCGCATTCACGACATGGTGCTGCGCCTCCATGAAACGCTCGGCGGCAAGACCGGGCCGTCCGTCGACAAGCTGGACGCCCTGCAATTCCGCAGCGGGTCCGATCCGATGGACCGTCCGCCGCACCTGTTCACCGGCGACATGCGGCTGTCGTGGCGCGGCGGCTACGACCGCGACGCGCTGATCGTCGTGCGGCAGGACCAGCCGTTGCCGATGACCGTGGTGGCGATCATGCCGCAGCTTCTGACCAACGACTGAGCCATGCACGTGATCCCCTTCATCCCCTCGCATCTGGCCTTGCTGGAGATCCAGCCGGCACAGGTCTACATGGCGCCCGCCTTGACCCGGCGCTATGGCGAGGCGCTGGCCGAATCCGGTCCGGCCTTCTCGGCGGCGTGCGGCGGGGCGCTGGTCGGGGCTGCCGGCATCGCCAATCAGCATCCCGGCACCGGCCGCGCGTGGGCGCTGCTGTCGCCCGCCGTCGGCCCCTGGCTGCCTACGATCACCAAGTCATGCCTGCGCTTCTTCGCCGATGCCCGCTATCGCCGCATCGAAGCCACGGTGCTGACCGGCTGGGCCGCGGGGGCGCGATGGGCGGCCATGCTCGGGTTCGAGCGCGAGGGCACGATGCGCGGCTACGGTCCTGACGGGCAGGATTTCGACCTCTACGCGCGGGTGCGGCCATGAGCGGGCTCGAAGGCTTTCTTGCGGCTGCGGCGCCGTACCTGACGGTTGGCTCCGCCGTCGTCTCGGCGTTCGGCGCGATTGCGAGCGGCGATCAGGCGAGCCAGAACGCCGACGCACAAGCCGCGGCCGCGGGCTACAACGCCACCGTCCAGCGCCAGCAGGCCGATCAGGCGCTTGCGGTAGCCAACGCGGACGAAGAGCGACAGCGGCGGGCGGGCCGCGCCGTTCTCGGCCAGCAGCGTGCGGCCATCGCCGAGTCCGGCGGCGGCTTCGGCGGTTCGGCGTTCGACATCATGTCGGACAGCGCCACGGCCGCGGAACTGGATGCGCTGAACATCCGCTATCAGGGGCAGTTGCAGTCGCGCGGCTTCCGGGCGCAGGCCGGGCTGTCGGACTATGAGGCCGCGATGGCGCGCAGCAACGCGCGGCAGGCCAGGATCGGCGGCTATATCGGCGCGGGTGCGGCACTGCTGAGCGGCGCCGCGCGTTATGCCGGCGGGTCGGCGGGCAGGGTGCGCTGATGGTGACGCGCGTCCGCATCCCGCAATACGACCAGCGGACCTCGGTCCAGATGGTCGGCGCGCCGCAGTCACGGGCGGTGCCCGGCATCTCGGCGTTCGATGCATCCGGCGGCCAGATCGAGCGCGCTTCGCGCGACATCGTATCCGCGGCGGCGCACATTGCGGATCAGGATGCGGCCGTGTGGTCGGCGCGGGCATCGGCCGGGATGCGCGAGTGGGGCGACCGGCAACTGGTCGAGCGGCAGGAACGGGCTGCGGCCGGCGCGCCGGACTTCACGCCGACGCTGCTGCGCGATTTCGACACCGAGGCGGAGCGTGTGCTTGGGGAAGCGCCAAGCCCGCGCTCGCGCGCCTTCCTGGCCGAACGGCTGGCATCGTATCGCGCCAGCCTGTCCGGCGATGCGCTGCGCTTCGAGGCCGGCGCGCGCATGGACAACCGGGTACGGCTGGCCGGCGAGACGCTGGAGATCAACCGCAATTCGCTGCTCAATAACCCCGATCGGTTTGCCGCGGTCTACGGCGAGACGGTCGGCATGATCGATGGGATGGCGGTGACGCCGCAGGCGCGCACGCGGCTGCACGAACAGGCGCGCAACGGGCTGGCGCAGTCAGCTATCCAGGGGATCATCAATCGCGATCCGGCGCGCGCGGTCGAGGAACTGTCGGGCACGACATGGGATCGCTTCGTCGACCCTGACCGCAAGGCGTCGCTGCTGAATACGGCGATGACTGCGGTGCGTACAAATCAGGCGCGCGCAACGGCCATCGCGAACGATCAGCGCGTCGCCCTGAGGGGCCAGATCGAGGCGGTATTCAGCGACGAAGTGCAGGCGTTGCAAACCCGCGGCGTCGGGCTCGGCGCCGAAGGCGCGCGCCGCGTGACCGACGACATGCTGCGCCAGGCGTACCCGGCGAGCGAAGCGGAAGCGCGCATCGAGCAATTGCGCGTCGCTCGCCAGACTTACGAGGTGACGCAGCGCTTGGCGCTTGCCAGCCCCGACGACGTGAACCGCATCCGCGCCGAGGCCGTGGCGGATGTGACCCGACAGCGCGAGGTCTCGCGATCCGGCCCGGACGCCGGCCGGGCGCCGCCGCCTGACAATGCGCCGATCGGCATCCGTCAGAACAACTGGGGCAACCTGCGTCCGCCCGGATCGGCGACGGGCTTTCAGCGATTCGATACGCCGGAAGCCGGGGTCGAGGCGATGGTGCGGCAGATCGACCGCTACCGCGACCGCCACGGGCTTAACACGGTCCAGGGCATCGTTTCTCGATGGGCGCCGCCATCCGAGAACAACACGACCGCCTATGTCGCCGCGGTGTCGCGGGCGCTCGGGGTCACGGCGTCCGAGACGATCGACACGACGGACCCGGACACGATGCGCCGGCTGATCACAGCGATGGCGCGACACGAGAACGGGTCGCTGCCGGCTGACGCCGAAGAGGTGATCGCCAGCGGCGTCGCGATGGCGCGCGGCGAGGGCGCCGGCACGATGGCGGGGGTGCGGGCGCGGGTCAATCATGCCGCGCTGGTCGAGCGGCTGGCGGCGGAGCGGCAGGAACGCATCGCGCGCGATCCGGCCGGCGTCGCCTGGGCGGAAAGCCCGGCAATCCGTCAGGCATGGGAACAGGCGCAGGCCAATCCAACTGGCGAACACTCCCTGACGACGGTCATCGCCATGACGGTCGAGGCGCAGCGGCGGATCGGGGTCGACGAAAGCCGGATCATGCCGCTTCCCGCGGCGATGATCGACGGCGTAGCGCAGCGTTTCGCTGCGGCGCAGACGCCGCGCGACATGCTGAATACGATCATGGCCGCAACGGCGATCGACGACCGCGGCCTGCGCCAGCGCGCGATCGACCAGCTCGCCGGCAAGGGACCGGAAAGCCGGCGCATCCCGCGCGAGATCGACACGATCCTTGACGTGGCGGCCGATCCGCGCCGCCGGCAGACCGCCGAAAACCTGCTGTCCGCCCTCGTGGTGCCGCGCGCGGACATTCAGTCCTGGCCCACTGGCGATCGGCAGACCGCCGAAAGCCGGCTCGCTGGCACCTATGACGCATCCGATGGCTGGTTCGGGCTTGGGACGCCGGGCATCGGCCATGTGCTGGCGCAGCAGCAGGCGGTGACCGGCAACGCCGCCTATTCGCAGCAGCGCGATCGGCTGCGCGACGCCGTGCTCCATGTCGCGCGGGTCCGCTCGGCGGCCGGCGAAATCTCCAACGGAATCGACCGCGCGCAAGCCGATCTGTTCGGCCACTACGCCACGGTCTCAAACAGCGTCGCGAACATCTATTACGAGGCCGAAGGCGTCGACTATGACCGGCTGATGCGCGGACTTCGCGCGGTGCGCGGCATCGAGGCGAACCGGCTGGCGTTCGATCGGCCGGGCGACGACGCCGGCCGCGTGGCGCAGGAGCAATACGACGCGCTTGTCCGCTCGGTGCGCGATTCCGGGGTGTGGGTCAACTCTGGCGACCGGCTGGCGCTGATCATGCCGGGGTCAGGGGCCGTGCTGGCGCGCTACAGCGTCGGCGACATCCTGCTTGCGGAATCGAACGCGCGCGCGCCCGAGATGGCGACGGCGGAGCCGCTGCCATGATGACGGCGCCCGCCCTGCCGGACTTCGATCCGCTCGATGTGGCGACGGCGATCGCGAACCGCCGCACGCCGCTTGGCGAACTGGCCGGGGCCAGCATCGAAGAGGGCTTTTGGTCCGGGCCGGGCGCGCTGATCGCGCGGGCGCGGCAAGGCCGCAGCGGGCCACCGGGCTCTGTTGACGCGACCGACGAATTCGGCCAGCCGATCAATACGCCGACATCGAACTACACCGAGGACGCCTATCGGCAGGGGCCGTGGTTCCGCGAGGGGCTGGCCTGGGATCAGCATTTGACCGAGGACCGCGCCCGCGTCCGGGCCGAATATTTCGACGAGAATCAATACCGCCGCTGGCTCATCTCGCAGCGCGAAAGCGGCGCTGTCAGCACGGCAGTTCTGTTCGGCGGTTCGATCATCGGCAGCCTGCCGGACCCGCTCAATTTCATTCCCTTCGCCGGCCCGGCGTTCCGCGCGGCGGCGGTGGCGCGCGTCGGCACGATCCTGGGGCGCGCGGCGACGACGGCGACCGATGCGCTGATCGGCCAGGTGATCGAGGCGCCGTTCGTCTATTCGAGCCGCGCCGAGTTCGGCGACGACATCACCTTTGCCGACATCCTGACCGACCTCGCCACGGGGGCGCTGGCGGGCGCCGTGCTCGGCGGGGCTGCCGGCGTCTATCGCACCTTCCGGCCGCTGGCGGCGGAGCCAGTGCGCGTGCAGACCGAGGCGCGCGCGGTGCTGTCCGACGCGGCGCAGTCGATCGCGATGGACAGGCCGATCAATGTCGATCCGGCGCCGGCTGTCGCGTTGCGGCAAAGCATCATGGGCGAGATCGGCGCGGCTCGTGGCGCGGCGGATGCG
Organism: uncultured Candidatus Odyssella sp.; assembly: GCA_964624265.1. Lineage (GTDB taxonomy): Bacteria > Pseudomonadota > Alphaproteobacteria > Bin65 > Bin65 > SBBV01. The sequence continues at coordinate 3,208 of CAZUYG010000015.1, read as the reverse complement.
CCGGCACGCGATCAGTCGTTGCTCGAAATGTTGCAGCGCGTGGGCCTGCGCGATGAGGGCGGCGATCTGAAAGCGATCGGCGCGGATGCGTGGCATGTTGGGCGGCCAGGAATGCGGCGCCTCGTTCGCGACGAGGGGATTTCCCTTGATCGCGCGCGCGAGATCGCGACCGAGGCCGGCTATATCGGCCGTGGCGGCGAGATCGACGGAAACCAGTCGACGACTGTTGCCGATCTGCTGTCGGCGATCGACGCGGAAGTGCGCGGGCGGCGCGTGTATCCGGCCGGCAGCGAGACGGAGTTGCGGGCGGCAGACGAAGCGGCGCGTACAGCCGATCGCGGCGCAATGGAAATGGCCGCTGCGGAGCGCGGCATCGATCCTGCCGGCATGAGCGACAATCGGCTTCGGGCCGCTCTTGACGAGCATGATCGCCGCACTGCGATGGAGCATGATCGCGGAGAGCGGGCCGCGATGCTTGATGAAATGGCAGGGCGTCTGGCCGCGCGCGCCGATGATGGCTTCGATGTGCCGTTCGACATCGTGGCGCCGGATCGTTTGTCGCCTGACGCCGCGGCGCGCATCAAGCAGGCCGAATCCGCCGTCGCCGGGCCGCGCCCGCGCACGGTCGAAGAGCGCGCCGCCGACCTGGGGCTGGAACGCGAAAGCGGCGACCTGGACGCCGCGGTGAAGGAACTGGAGACCGCCGGCCGGCTGGCGCCCGACGATGCCGCCGCGATCAAGGCCGCGCGCGAGGCCGCGCAGGACGCCGAGAAGACCGCCCGCGCCGTCGAGGCCGCGGCCATGTGCAGGATCAGAAGCTGATGGCGACCGCCAACTACGAACGCTGCCTCGAAGCGGTGCGCGCCGCCGCCGGGCGCGAGATCGACGACGACGAGATCGCCGCGATCTTCGAGGCCGTCGACCGCCGGCTCGAAGCCGAGCGCGCGCGTGGCAATATCGACATGCTCGAACAGCGCACCGCGGAGATCGCGCGCGAGATGGGCGACGATCTGCGGCTGCGCGCGGCCAAGCAGGCGCAGCAGGCGGCGCTCAACGCGATCCGCCGCGACGCGCTCGAAAACCAACTGAGGCCGATGCTGCAAGGCGGCATGGCCTTCCCCAAGGCGATGCTGGCGTTGCTGGAAGGCAGCACCAAGGGCGTCGAGGGCGCGCGCAACTCGGTCGCCGCGACGCATCTGGCGTTCATGGGCCGCTTTGCCGGCGACATGATGGCGGCGATCCAGCGCGAGCGCCCGCACCTGGTCAACCGGCGGATGCTGACCGACAAGCGTCTGTCGGACAACGTGATCCGCGAAATGCGTGAGTTGCGCGACGGCGGCAGCCCCGGCCGGACCGGCGACGACGACGCGAAGTATCTCGCCAAGACATTCGCAACCTTCGCCGAACTGAGCCGGACGGACCTCAACCGGCTCGGCGCATCGATCGGCAAGCTCGACGGCTGGTCGCCGCAGGTCCATGACGACTACCGGCTGCTGCGCGCGGGCAAGGAAAAATGGGTCCGCGAGATCGCGCCGCTTCTGGATATGGACCGCACCTTCAAGGATGTGGCGCCAGGCGATGTGCCGCGCATCCTGGGCGACGTGTACGACAACATCGTCACCGGCATCGAGAAGGGACCGAGTGCGCGCGCGCGGGGCGAGCGGCGCGGCCCGGCCAATCTCGCCAACGCGCTTGGCAAGGAACGGGTGCTGCACTTCCGCGATGCGGACGCGGCGATCGCCTATAACGACCTCTACGGCTTCGGGAACGTGTTCACGGCGATGTGGACGCACCAGATGCATGCCGCGCGCTATGCCGCGCAGATGCAGGTCTTTGGGCCGAACCCCGAGATCATGCGCGACTCGATCCTGGAAAGCCTCAAGCGCCGCGTGCGCGCCGATGCGAAGCTGAGCGACGAACAGAAGCGCCGGCTCGGGGAGACCTTGCAGGCCGGGCAGGGCGGGTCGATCGACAGCGCATGGGCCGTCGCCACCGGGATGACCTCGGCGCCCGTCAATGCGCGGTGGGCGCGGATCGGCTCGAACATCCGCGGATGGGAGATGCTGTCGAAGCTCGGCGGAGCCGTGATTTCGTCGATCACTGACCTGCCGACGGCGGCGGTCAACCTCAAGTTCCACGGGCGATCCTATTGGGGCGCGCTCGGCGAGCAGACCCGCCGGCTGATCACCGAAGGGCGCGGCGCTGGCGAGGCGAAGGAAATCGCCTATCTTTTCGGCGAGGGCATGGAAGGGCTGGTCAGCCATATCCATGTCGCGCATGCGGCAGAGGACGCGATTCCCGGACGCATGGCGCGCGCGACGGCGGCCTTCTTCCGCTGGAACGGCCTGACGTGGTGGACCGAGGCGAATCGCGCGGTGACGGCCCGGATCATGGGCGCCGACATGGGCGCCAAGGCCGCGCTCGCGCACGCGGCGCTGCCGGAACGCTATCGCCATGTCCTGTCGCTGCACTCGATCGGCGCGAAGGAATGGGACGCGATCCGGCAGGCCGCGCGGCGCGAGGTGAACGGCAACAGCTACATCACGCCGGATGCGGTGCGCGCGCTTCCCGATGAGGCGGTGGTGCCGCTCGTCGACGGCAAGGCGACGCCGCGCAAGCTGGCCGATGCGCGGCTCAATCTCGAGCTGGCGCTGCGCCGGTTCTATGCCGACGAGGCGCGGTTCGGCGTGATCGAGACCGACGCCGCGGCACGGCGGCTGACGACACTCGGCACGCGGCCCGGAACGGCCGGCGGCGAGGCGATACGCATGGTGATGCAGTTCAAAGGCTTCCCGATCGCCTTCACGCAGCGCGTCATCGGCCGGGCGGTACAGGGTGGCGAGGGCGGCGGCCATGCCGGCATCGGTCATATCGGCGCGCTGATCGCGGGCACAACGATTGCCGGCTACGCCGCGATGGCGGCGAAAGACTTCCTGCGCGGCTACGGCCCGCGCGATCCGACGAGCTGGCGGACGATCCTGGCGGCACTGCAACAGGGCGGCGGCGCCGGCATCTACGGCGATTTCCTGTTCGGCGAGGCCAACCGCTTCGGCCAGTCGACGGCGGAAAGCGTGATCGGGCCGGCGCCGGGCGACCTGTTCAACGCGATCGACCTCATGAAGCGGGCGCGCGACGGCGATACGCGGGCTGCCGAAATCCTGAACGCCGGACTACGCAATACCCCGTACATCAACCTGCATCTGGCGCG
>CAZUYG010000014.1:0-15389 GCA_964624265.1 uncultured Candidatus Odyssella sp. | reverse complement strand
ATTCCTTGATCCGCGCCGCGATGCGCGTGCGCAGCTCGCCGGCCAGCGCGTCGGCGTCGTCGGCCGCGCGTTTCGCCTCGGCGGAGGCCGGGTCGATCTTCAGCGCGTTCGCGGCGGCCTCGCGCGCGTCGTCGAGCGACCGCCGCGCTTCCGGCAGCCGGTTCTGCGCCATCTGCGCGCGCGCCTGGCGGAGCTGCGTTTCCGCCTTGGCGACGAGGCCCTTGAGCCGATCGGCGCGCGCCCGCTCTTCGTCGGCGCGCTTCTTTTCCTCGGCGTCGCGCTCGGCGTCGGCGCGGCGCTTCTGCTCTTCCTCCGCCTTCTTGCGGTCTTCCTCGGCGCGGCGCTTGGCCGCCTCCTCGTCCGCCTTCCGGCGCTCATCTTCGGCCTTGCGGCGCTGCTCGGCGTCTTCGGCCTTCCTGCGCTCTTCCTCCGCGCGGCGTTTCGCGGCGTCCTCTTCGGCCTTGCGGCGCTCTTCCTCGGACTTCCGGCGCTGCTCTTCGTCGGCCTTCTTCCGCTCTTCCTCCGCCTTGCGCGCGTCTTCGGCGGCCTTGCGCTTCGCTTCCTCCTCGGCGCCGCGGCGCTGGCGCTCCGCTTCTTCCGCGCGGCGCGCCTCGTCGGCGCGCTGGCGCTCGCTGTCGCGCACCGCGGCGGTCGAGGCCTCGCCGCTGCCGGGCGAGAACGCGCCGCCGATCCAGGCGGCCGAGGCGCCGACGGCGAGGATCGCGGCGACGCCCGCAGCGATCAGCGCCGGCCCGATCCTGCGGCCGCGCGCCGCCGGCGCTACCGCCGGCGCCGGCGCGCGCGGCGGCGGCGGCCGTATGTCCGCGGCCACGAGGGTGCGCTCGGGCGCCATGCCGGTCGGCGCTTCCGACGGCGGCGGCGCCGGCGCGGGCGCCGCCTCCTTCAGCAGCGCGAGCAATTCGCCGACGGTCTGCGGCCGGTCGTCTTCGCTGACGGCCAGCGCGCGTTCGGCCATCGCCATCATCGCCGGGGGATACGTGCCCTTGGCCGCCGCCGCGATCGCGGGCAGCGGATCCGGCCGCCCGCGAAATTTTGCCGCGACGCGCGAGGGCGCCGCCAGCGGCTTCTCGCCGGTCATGCAGCGGTACATCACCGCGCCGACCGCGTAGATGTCGGTCCAGGGCCCCTGATTGCCGTGCGCCTCGTATTGCTCGTAGGGCGCGTAACCCTCGCTGACGATCGCGGTAAGGCTCTTGCTCTGCTGGCCGAGCGCCTGCCGCGCGGCGCCGAAATCGATCAGGATCGGGCGCCCCTCGGTGGAGATGAAGATGTTGTCGGGCTTGATGTCGCGATGGAGAAAGCCGGCGTCGTGGACATGCGCGAGGCCGTCGAGCAGCGGCAGCAGAAGCTCCAGAATCTCGTGGGGGTCGATGGTCTCCAGTTCGCGCAGCACCGTGCCGAGGCTCTTGCCCTCGATGTACTGCATCACGAGATAGGCGGTGCCGTTGGCCTCGAAGAAGCGATCTATCGCGACGACGTTCGGATGCTGGAAGTTGACGAGCGTCTGCGCCTCCTGGCGGAAGCGGTCGATGCCCCAGCGATACATCTCCTGGTTTTCGCCGGTGATCGGCCGCACCGTCTGGCCGTCGGTGCCGCGCGTGGCGATGCCGGTCGGCAGGAACTCCTTGATCGCGACCCGCCGCCCCAGCAGCGTCTCGACCGCGAGATAGGTTATGCCGAATCCGCCCGCGCCCAGCACGCGCTCGATGCGGTATCCATCGACCTCGTAGCCGATCGGCAGCGCCAGGACGTTGATGCTCGGGGAGTCCAAAATCGGCAATTCCCGATACAAACGAGTATTGCGCCGCGCGGCGCTAGCCGGCGGCCCGAATCCCCGCGGCGAAACTATCAGAGAAAGGCGGCCCGCGCGATCATTCTTGGCGCCGCGACGCCGCGCGCCGGCTGCCCGCATGGCGGACCCGCGCGCCGGCGCGATTGCGCGGCGCCGCCGCTTGGTTCAAAGATGCTTCGAAATCGAACGAGCGCTTGGGGAGGAGCCGCAGCAGCGGCCGCGCCATGGAATTCGGAATTTTCGACCATCTCGACCGCAACGACCGGCCGCTCGCGCAGTTCTACGAAGAGCGCCTCAAGCTCATCGAGCTCTACGACCGGATGGGCTTTTACGGCTTTCACCTGGCCGAGCACCATTCGACTCCGCTCGGCATGGCCCCTTCGCCGAGCGTGTTCCTGGCGGCGCTGGCGCAGCGCACGCGCCGCCTTCGCTTCGGGCCGCTCATCTACATCCTGCCGCTCTATCATCCGCTGCGCCTCGTCGAGGAAATCTGCATGCTCGACAACATGTCGGGCGGGCGGCTGATGCTCGGCGTCGGGCGCGGAATCTCGCCCTACGAGGTCGGCTATTACGGCATCGATCCGGCCGAATCGCAGCCGCGCTACGTGGAGGCGCTCGAGCTGATCCTTTCCGCGCTGCGCTCGCCCACGCTGAATTTCGAAGGCAAGTACTACCGCTTCAAGGACGTGCCGATGGAGCTGGCGCCGGTGCAGAAGCCGCACCCGCCGCTGTGGTACGGCGTCATCAACCCCGACGCGACGCCGTGGCTGGCGAAGAACCGGATCAACATCGTGAGCCACACGCCGGCGCCGCTGATGGGGAAGATCACCGAGCGCTACCGCGCCGAATTCCGCGCCCTGAACGGCCGCGACGCGCCGATGCCGAAGATGGGCCTCGGCCGCCACATCGTCATCGCCGACACGACCGCCGAGGCGCTCGCGCTGGCCCGGCGGGCTTACGCGCGCTGGTATCACAGCTTCACCGTGCTGTGGCGCAAGCACAGCTCGAAGCCGGTTTCGGCCTCCTACCCCGAGGATTTCGACGCGCTGCGCGAGATGGGCACCGGCATCGCCGGCTCGCCCGCCGAGGTGCGCGACGTGCTGCTGCGCCAGCTCGCCGAGAGCGGCGCCAACTATTTCGTCTGCCGCTTCGCGTTCGGCGATCTTTCGTTCGACGAGTCGCGGCATTCGCTGAAACTGTTCGTCGATCATGCCATGCCCGCGATGGCCGCCGAAGCGGCGGAATGAGCGCGCGTTAGGGAGACAGGAAGAATGGCGACCAAGAAGAAAGCCGCGAAGAAGCCCGCCCACAGCAAGGCGGTGGAGGCGGCGCTCGCCGACCTCGTGATCGCGAACCGCATCCTCGCGAACGAGGGCGTCATCGACGCCTTCGGGCATGTGAGCATCCGCCACCCCGAGCGCGACGACCGCTATTTCCTCGCGCGCTCGCGCAGCCCCGAGCTCGTCGAGCGCGGCGACATCCTCGAATTCGATCTCGACAGCAACCCGATCAATCCCGACGGCCGCACGATGTATTCGGAGCGGCCGATCCACGGCTGCATCTACAAGTCGCGGCCCGAAGTGAAGGCGGTGTGCCACAACCACGCGCATTCGCTGATTCCGTTCGGCGTCACCGGCAGCGAGATCAAGCCGATCTGGCACGTGGCCGGCAGCATCGGCGCCGAAGTGCCGATCTGGGACATCAGCGAGCAGTTCGGCGACACCGACCTGCTCGTGACGAACAACGACACCGGCGGCTCGCTGGCGAAGAAGCTCGGCAAGAACCGCTGCGCGCTGATGCGCGGCCACGGCGCGGTGGTCGCCGCGCACACGCTGAAGGCCACGGTGTTTACCGCGATCTACCTGATGGCCAATGCGAAGCTGCTCAAAGAGGCGCGCGAGATGGGCCAGGTGAGATATTTGAGCCCGGGCGAGGTGAAGCTCACCGAGCAGATGAACTTCAAGGAGCGCTCGCAGAACCGCGCTTGGGAATACTGGGCGCGCCGCGCGGGCTTCAAGGTGAGCGTGAACGACTGAGTGCCCGCCGCCCGCGCGGGGCGGACGGCAAACCGCGCGCAACGAAGCTGATTGAGGGAGGACGTGCCATGACGCTCTCTCGCCGCACTTTCGCCCGGCTCGCCGCCGGCGGAGCGGCCACGGCCGCGATCGCGGGCCGCGCCTTCGCCGCGATCGGAGACAAGGAACCGATCAAGGCGACGATCACCGGCGCAACGCCGACCGGCTATCCGCGCACGCTGATCGAAGGGTTGAACGCCATCGTGCGCGAGGCCTATCCGGGCTCCGCGATCTCGTTCAAGCCGAACTCGCCGGGCGGCGGCGTGCTCGCCGTCGCCAAGGGCGAGGCCGACATCACGGCCACGGCCACCGGCGCCGAGATCAAGCTCGCGAACGAAGGCAAGTTTCCCTACAAGGAATCGCTCGCCGGCAAGTTCCAGTTCGTGATGCAGCTCTACGACAACGCGTTCCTGCATCTCCTGATGGCCAAGGCGTGGGCCGACGAGCACGGCGTGCGGAGCTGGGCCGACATCGCGCGGAAGAAGCCGCGCATGCGCCTCACGCTCAACCGGCCCGACAATCCGCAGGGCTCGATCGGCGGGCCTTACGAGATCTTCAAGGCGCACGGCTTCACGGTCGACGACATCCCGAAATGGGGCGGCAGCTTCGTGCTCGGCAACAGCACCGCCAGCATCGACGCGATCAAGGACGGCAAGGCCGACGTGATGATGAGCGGCGGCATCCTCGGCAACGCGCTGGTGAAGGACACGGCCAGCAAGCGCGACCTGCTGTGGATCGACAGCGACTTCGCCACGATGCAGAAGGCCGCCTCGGTTTTCCATTACAAGGCCGACATGGTGCCGAAGGGCACCTACGACTTCATGGAGAAGGACTACCCGACGATCCGCCAGGCCGTGATCGTGCTGGCCGGCGCGCATGTCTCCGAGGAAACCGTCTACAAGTACGTGAAGGCCGTCGCCGAAGCGGAGGCGCGCGCCAAGGCGATCGGCGGCGTGATGACGACGGGCTTCGCCGCCGCGCGCATGGCGAACAACGACGCGAGCCTGCCGGTGCACCCGGGCGCGCTGCGCTATTACCGGGAAAAGGGCCTGATGAAATAGAGCGGCGCGGCGCCGGACAGCGGCGTTCGCTTAGCTCTCTAAGCTTCGCGCGGGCCGGTAAAACTGCGGCTTGCCGCCGCGCGCGACTCTCTGCGATACTTGGCGGTCCGTGTACGGAAGAAATCACGGGTGCAGGGAGGACATCATGTTGCACGCTCGCACGCTGATCGCGGCCGCGCTCGTTGCCGCCGCCGCCACGCCGGCGCTCGCCGATTTCGGCGACAAGAACCCGATCACGGCCACCGTGACCGGCGCCACGCCTTCGGGCTATCCGCGCACGATGGTGGAAGGGCTCAACCAGGTCGTCCGCGACGCGTATCCGGGCTCGGCCGTCTCCTTCAAGCCGAATTCGCCGGGCGGCGGCGTGCTCGCGATCGCCAAGGGCGAGGCCGATTTCACCGGCACCGCGACCGGCACCGAAGTGCGCCTCGCCAACGAAGGCAAATCGCCCTATCGCGAAGCGCTCAAGGGCAAGTTCCTGTACGTCATGCAGCTCTACGACAACCAGTTCATCCACTTCGTGATGACGAAGGCCTGGGCCGACGAGAACGGCATCAAGAGCTGGAGCGACATCGCGAAGAAGAAGCCGAAGATGCGGCTCGCGATCAACCGGCCCGACAATCCGCAGACGACGATCGGCGGCCCCTACGAGGCGATGAAGGCGCACGGCTTCACGATCGACGACATCCAGAAATGGGGCGGCAGCTACGTTCTCGGCAACAGCGCGATCGGCCTCGACGCGCTCAAGGACGGCAAGGCCGACGTGTTCATGAACGCGCGCAACCTCGGCGACGCGCTGCTCAAGGACATCGCGAGCAAGCGCGAGCTGCTGTGGATCGACGGCGACCAGGCGACGATGCAGAAGGCGGCCGACGTCTTCAACAACAAGGCCGACATGGTGCCGAAGGGCACCTACCCGTTCATGGACAAGGACATGCCGACGATCCGCATGTGGGTGTCGCTGCTCGCCGGCGCGCACGTGCCGGACGAGGTGGTCTACAAATACGTCAAGGCCATCGCCGAGGCGGAAGACAAGGTGCAGAAGATCGGCGGTTCGCTGCGCACCTCGTTCACGGCCGCGAAGATGGCGACGAACCCCGCCAACCTTCCCTACCATCCCGGCGCGCTGCGCTATTACAAGGAAAAGGGGATGGTGAAGTAGTGCGGCCGGCGCGGCGCGCGCGGCCCGACGGCCGGCACCCGTGACGATCGCGGCCGAAGAGGCGCCGGGGCCGGCCAAGCCCCGGCGCTGGACGCGCTTGGTCTTTCGCGAAGGCGCGCGCCACCGCCCCGGCGGCGGCTGGCGGGTGCTCATCGCGGCCGGTTCCGTCGCCGCCGCGCTCTACGTCATCTGGGTCGGCGCGCTCGCCACCATCACCGGCGACGGCATGCTGGATCTGGCCGCGCTGCTCAAGGGCGCGGGCCTGCCCCACCTCTGGCTCGAGGCGCTGGGCACGTGGTCGCGGGCGTTTTCGGCCCGCTATCACATCGACATCGCGATCTTCATCGCCATCACGTTCCCGATCGCGTTCCTGACCACGACGGCGAATCCCGACCGCAAGCGGCTGCACTGGACCGACGTCGCCCTCGCCGCGCTCTCGCTCGCCGTGGCTCTCTACTACATCATTCTCAACCAAAAGTTCCTGCAATGGAACCGCGGCATGGACCAGGCCTCCATGGCCGACATCGTGGTGGGCTTCGTGCTCGTGGCGCTGGTGATCGAGCTGTGCCGGCGCTGCACCGGCTGGGGGCTCACCAGCCTCGTCGCCGTGCTGCTGCTTTACACCTTCTTCGGCCATCTGCTCGACGGCGCGCTCAGCCACGACAATTTCACCGTCCCCTATTTCATCGAGATGATGACGATCATGGAGAACGGCGTGTTCGGCGCGCCGCTCGAAGTGGCGGCGACCTACGCGTTCCTGTTCGTGCTGTTCGGCACCTTCTACGAGAAGTCCGGCGGCGGGCAGCTGTTCTTCGACATGGCGAGCGCGATCACCGGCCGCATGCGCGGCGGCGCCGCGAAGGCCTGCGTGACGGCGAGCGGCCTTTACGGCTCGGTCTCGGGCAGCCCCACCGCCGACGTGGCCACGACCGGGCCGCTGACCATTCCGATCATGAAGCGCATGGGCATCCCGGCCGCGCGCGCGGGCGCCATCGAGGCGACGGCCTCCAGCGGCGGCGCGATGCTGCCGCCGGTGATGGGCGCCGTGGCGTTCATCATGTCGGACCTCACGAACATCGCCTACGCGAAGATCGCGTGGGCCTCGCTGCTGCCGGCCGTTCTCTATTACGTCGCGATCTACCTGCTGGTGCACAACGAGGCGGTGCGGAACAACGAAAGCCGCATGGCGGAATCCGACATCACGCCGTTTCCGCTCGCGGTGCGGCGCGGCTGGCGCCACCTGCTGCCGCTCGGCGCGCTCGTGATCCTGCTCATCGAAGGCTACACGCCGGTCTACGTGGCGGCGGGCTCGACGGCGGCGGTGATCGCGCTCTCGTGGCTCTCGCCCCGCAACGCGATCGGCCCGCGCCGCTTCGTCGAATGCTGCACCGCCACCATCACGCAGCTCGTGCCGCTGGTGGGCGCCGTCGCCGCCGCCGGCCTCGTGATCGGCGCGGTGGAGATCAGCGGCCTGGCCGGCAAGTTCACGCTGCTGATCACCTATGTTTCGGGCGGACAGCTCGTCCCCACGCTGCTGCTCTCCGCGGTGTTCCTGATCCTGCTCGGCATGGGCATGCCGACGCCGGCGGTCTACGTGACGGGCGCCGCGCTGCTGGCGCCGACCCTCGTCGCGAAATTCGGCCTGCCCGAGATGCAGGCGCATCTCTTCATGCTCTACTTCGCCTGCCTTTCGGCGATCACGCCGCCGGTGGCGGTGGCCAATTTCGCGGCCGGGGCGATCGCCGGCGCGAATCCGATGGCGCTCGGGCCCTATGCCGTGAAGCTCGCCATCGGCGGATTCGTGCTGCCGTTCTTCTTCCTGTTCAACCCGGGCCTGAACATGCAGGGCGGCCTGCTCGCGATCGCGCCCGCGGTGTTTTTCGGCGCGGCCCTGGTGACGTTCAGCTCCTTCGCGCTGCAGGGCTGGCTCGGGCCCCGGCGCATCGGGCCGATCGAGCGGCTGGTGCTGATCGCGGCCGGCATCGCCTGCATCGTGCCGCGGTTCGAGATCCAGCTCGGCGCCGCCGCGATCGGGACGCTCGCGCTGCTGGCCGTGCGCTGGATGAAAGCGCCGGTTCCGGCCGCGCCGTTCGCGGCCGCGCCGGCCGACGCGCGGCGCGACTGAGCGCGGACCGCGCTACATGCTCATCGGCAGCACGACGCAGAAGAAATGCGGGCGGCAGCCGGCCTTGGTGCGGCAGCCGGTCATGCCGTAGCAGGCATGCGCCTGCGCATCGAACGATCCGAACGGAAGGATCGACCGCATCGGGGCCGCGTGCCACGCCCCGCCGAGCTCTTCAATGCGAATTTCGATGCCGTTGGCGCCGTCGCGGTATTGCACCGGCCGGCAGTCGAAATTGTTGCAGCAGGAGCCCTTGCCGTCGTTGCGCTGCCACGCCTCGTAGAACGAGTGATAGAGCTCGTGCCCGCCCGGCGGCGTTGCCTGCCGCCCGTCTCGCGGCCCGTTCCCCGCCCGCTCGCTTTGCGCCGCGGCCGGCGCGGCGAGTACGACGGCGATCAGTAGTCCCATTGCGGTTGCTGTCTTGCGCATCGTGTGTCCCCGTGACGCAAGGTTAAGTTTCCAGCGAACCTCCTCAGCCCGATCGTCGCGCGAACGCCCTCGTTTGCGCGGGGCGCTCTGCATGTTTTCCGATGCTCTCCGGATACCGTGCGCCCGCGCGCCGAAGAATCGGTTAAGCGGGCGTCGAAAATCCGGAAAGCGGGCAGCTCATTCCGTCAGCCTTCGATCCTCCGTCCGGTTGCCGAATCGAACAAATGCACGTGGCGCGGCGCCACATCGAGGCGCAGCGTGTCTCCGGCCTTGTGCGGCGCGCCGCCGTCGGCCCGCGCGACCAGCGCCGCGCCGCCCGGCACCTTGCCGTAGAGCAGCGCATCCGCGCCGAGGTTCTCGACCAGCTCGATCGAGAACGCGAGCGGCCCGGCGGGGCTCGCCAGAAGATGCTCCGGGCGCAGCCCGACCTTGAGCGCGCGGCCGGCCGCCGCGCCGGCGGCCCGGTCCAGCGCCAGCGCGGGACCGCCGGCGCCGCCGAGCCGCACGCGCGTCCCGCCGGCCTCGACGGTGCCGTCGGCGATGTTCATCGCCGGCGAGCCGATGAAGCCGGCGACGAACAGGCTGGCCGGCTTCGAATACACTTCGTCGGGCGTGCCGATCTGCTCGGCGGCGCCCTGGTTCATCACCACGAGACGGTCGGCGAGCGTCATCGCCTCGACCTGGTCGTGCGTGACGTAAAGGCTGGTCGTGGCGAGGCGGCGCTGCAGCCGCTTGATCTCGACGCGCACCTGGCCGCGCAGCTTCGCGTCGAGATTGGAGAGCGGCTCGTCGAACAGGAACGCCTTGGGCTCGCGCACGATCGCGCGGCCCATCGCGACGCGCTGGCGCTGGCCGCCCGAAAGCTGGCGCGGGCGCCGGTCGAGCAGCTCGGCCAGGCCGAGCGTTTCCGCCGCCGCGCGCACGCGCCGGTCGATCTCGGCCTTCGGCATGCGGCGGTTGCGCAGCCCATAGGCCATGTTGTCGTAGACGCGCATGTGCGGATAGAGCGCGTAGTTCTGAAACACCATCGCGATGTCGCGCGCCGCCGGCTCCTTGTCGTTGACGCGCTCGCCGCCGATGCGCACCTCGCCGCCGGTGATCGTCTCGAGCCCGGCCACCATGCGCAGCAGCGTGGACTTGCCGCAGCCCGAGGGCCCGAGCAGCACGATGAGCTCGCCGTCGGCGACGGCGAGATCGATGCCCTTCACGGCATCGACGCCGTTCGCGTAGGTCTTCCGCACCTGGACGAGATCGATCGTCGCCATCGCTATTTCTCGCTCTCGACGAGGCCCTTGACGAACAGGCGCTGCATGACGAGCACGACGATGACCGGCGGAATCAGCGCCAACATCGCCGTGGCCATCACGAGATTCCATTGCGGCGCCGTATCCACCGCGTTGACCATGCGCGAGATGCCCATCACCACGGTGTAATAGCTCTCGTTGGTCGAGACGATCAGCGGCCACAGATACTGGTTCCAGCCGTAGATGAACTGGATCACGAACAGCGCCGCGATGTTCGTCTTCGAGAGCGGCAGCAGCATGTCGCGGAAGAAGCGCAGCGGGCCCGCGCCGTCGATGCGCGCGGCCTCGGCCATCTCGTCGGGCACGGTCAGGAAGAACTGGCGGAACAGGAACGTGGCCGTGGCCGAGGCGATCAGCGGGATCGTGAGCCCGGTGTAGGAGTTCAGCATGTCGAGATCGGCCACGACCTTGAAGGTCGGCAGGATGCGCACCTCGACCGGCAGCATGAGCGTGATGAAGATCATCCAGAAGAAGCCCATGCGGAACGGAAAGCGGAAATAGACGATCGCATAGGCCGAGAGCATCGAGATCGTGATCTTTCCGATCGCGATGACGAGCGCCATCACCAGGCTGTTGACCATCATCGGCCAGACCGGCGGCGCGTTCGCGCCCCCGCTCAGGCCCTGCGTCAGCACGGTGCGGTAGTTCTCGATCAGATGATCGCCGAACCAGAGCGGCGCCGGCGACTGGAACATGCGCGGCAGATCGTGGCTCGAGGCGACGAGCGTGATCCAGAGCGGCAGGCAGATGAAGGCCAGCCCCACGATCAGCGTCGCGTGGGCGAAGAAGGTCAGGAATGGCCGCCGCTCGACCATCAGTAATGCACCTTCTTCTCGATGTAGCGGAACTGCACGACCGTGAGCGCGATCACGATCGCCATCAGCACGACCGACTGCGCCGCCGAGCCGCCGAGGTCGAGCGCGCGGAAGCTGTCGGACCACACCTTGAAGACGAGAATTTCGGTGGCGCCGCCCGGCCCGCCCTGCGTCAGCGCGTGCACGATGCCGAAGCTGTCGAAGAACAGGTGCACGATGTTGAGCACGAGCAGGAAGAACGTCGTCGGCGAGAGCAGCGGGAAGATGATCGTCCAGAACCGCTTGAACGGCCCGGCGCCGTCGATGGCCGCCGCTTCGATCACCGAGCGCGGGATCGCCTGAAGGCCGGCGAGGAAGAAGATGAAATTGTAGCTCACCTGCTTCCACGCGGCAGCGACCGTGACGAGGAACAGCGCCTGGTCGCCGTCGACGTAGAAGTTCCAGTTGATGCCGATCCCCTTCAGGACATAGGCGACGACGCCGATGGTGGGGTTGAACATGAAGCCCCAGAGCACGCCGGCCAGCGCCGGCGCCACCGCGTAGGGCCAGATCAGCAGCGTCTTGTAGGCGCCGGATCCGCGGATCACGCGGTCGGCCATCACCGCCAGCAGCAGCGCGGCCCCCATCGACAGCAGGCAGCTCGCCACCGTGAAGATGGCGGTGATGCGCATCGAGGCGAGATAGTTCTCGTTCGCGAAGACGCGCTCGAAATTCTCGAACCAGACGAATTTCGACGACAGCCCGAACGCGTCTTCGATCAGCACCGATTGGACGAGCGCCTGCCCCGCCGGCCAGAAGAAGAAGATCAGCGTGATCGCGATCTGCGGCAGCAGCAGCGCGTAGGGCAGCGCGACGCCCTGGAAGGTCGCGCGCTTGATCACGCGGCGGGTCCCGCGGCGCGCCGGCCCTCATTTCCCATTCGTCGCCCAGGCGACGAATGGGCCCCTTCTCTCCCGCTGCGCGGGAGAGAGAAACAAGGGACGCGGCCTGCTTTCTTCTCTCTCCCACGAAGTGGGAGAGAATGGGCCCGTTGCGGCGCCCTTCGCGCCGCAACGGGAAGTGAGGGCGATCGCCGCACGCGCGGCGTCACGCTACTTGTTCGCCCGCTCGAACGCGCGGAGCTGCTCGTTGCCGCGCTTCACCGCGTCGTCGAGCGCCTGCTTGGCCGTCTTCTTGCCGGCCCAGACCTGCTCGAGCTCCTCGTCGATGATGTCGCGGATCTGCGTGAAGTTGCCGATGCGCAGGCCCTTCGTGTTCTCCGTCGGCGGCTTGTTGGTGAGCTGGAGAACCGGCACGTCGCGGCCCGGGTTCTTCTCGTAGAAGCCCTGCTTCTTCGTGAGCTCGAACGCGGCGAAGGTGATCGGCACGTAGCCGGTCTTCTGATGCCAGCCGGCCTGGACCTCGGGCTCGGAGAGATAGGCGAAGAATTTCGCGACGCCCTTGTAGTCGCCCGCCGGCTTGCCGTTGAGCACCCAGAGCGTGGCGCCGCCGATGATGCCGTTCTGCGGCGCGCCGGCGACGTCGGGCCAGTAAGGCAGCACCGTGATGCCGAACGGCGTGTCCTTCATCGATTGCGCGAAGCCGCCGGTGAGGCCGGCCGAGCCCATGAACATGCCGCACTCGCCGCCGCTGAACTTCGCGTTCGGCTTGTTCTCGCGGCCGCCGTAGACGAAGATTCCTTCCTTGTGCCAGTCGGCGAGCTGCTGGATGTGCTTCACGCGCAGCGGGTCGTTGATCGTGAGCTCGATGTCGAGCCCGCCGAAGCCGTTCTGCTTGGTCGCGAAAGGCACGTTGTGCCAGGCGCCCAAATTCTCGATCTGGATCCACGAGGGCCAGCCGGTCGAGAAGCCGCATTTCATGCCGGAGGCGAGCAGCTTCTTGCTGGCTTCGGCCATCTCCGGCCAGGTCTTGGGCGGCTTCTCGGGATCGAGGCCGGCCTTCTTGAACGCCGCCTTGTTCCAGTAGAGCACCGGCGTCGACGAGTTGAACGGCATCGAGAGCAGCTTGCCGTCCACGGTGGAATAGTAGCCGTAAACCGGGCCGATATAGGCCTTGGGATCGAACGGCTCCTTGGCCTCGGCCATCACTTCGTAGACGGGCTTGATCGCGCCCTTGGCGGCCATCATCGAGGCCGTGCCGACCTCGAACACCTGCACGATGTGCGGCTGCTGGCGCGCGCGGAACGCGGCGATCGCGCCGGTCATGGTTTCGGTGTAGCTGCCCTTGTAGACGGGCTTCACCACGTAATCCTTCTGGCGCTTGTTGAAGCCGTCGGCGAGCTGGTTGAGCGCCTCGCCGAGCTGCCCGCCCATCGCGTGCCAGAACTGGATTTCGGTTTGCGCGCTCGCCGGCGCCGCCGCGAACAGCGCCGCAGCCGCGGCGCCGAGCCACATCGTCCTCATGCCTGACCTCTTGTTTTGAACCTGGCGTTCGCTCCCTGCCGTGCGCGCACCGGGGCGCCCGCATGGCCGGGGAACAGCATCCGACATTAGGGGGCGCGTGTGAAGGTCCGATGTCAGGCGGCGGGTCGCGCGCGGGCGCCGCCGCGCGTCACCGCCACCGGCGCTGCAGCAGCCGGAACAGGCCGAGCAGCGGCGCGGTGACGGCGATCAGCGCGGCGCCGAGCAGGATCGGCGCGGCGGGATCGCCGGTGACGTCGCGCGACCAGCCGCCGGCGCTCGGCAGCAGCGCGAAGCCGAGGAACCACAGCGCATAGAACAGGCCGAGGCCGAACGCGCGGTTGCCGGTGCCGAGCGCCTCCAGCGGCAGCGCCGCCTGCACCCCGGCGCCCATCAGCACGACGATGCCCGACAGCGTGAGCCACAGCGTGTAGTTCGTATCGAGCGCGAACAGCGCGACGGTGGCCGCGCCGAGCAGCAGCGTGATGCAGGTGAACGTGACCGGCCCGCGATACCGCCCGGTGAACCAGCCGCCGATGACCACGCCGGCGATCGCCGCCCACATGTTGAGGCTGACCACGGCGCCGGCCTCGACCGGCCCGAGCCCGCGCGCGGCAAGGAACGACGGCGCGAAGCTGATGACGATGATGTGGCCGGAATTGATCGTGCTCCAGGCGATGCCGGAGACGACGACGAGCACCGCCGGGCGCCGCCCGAGGCGCTGGCTGCCGCCGGCCGCCTCCGCTGCGTGGTGGCCCGGCGGATGGCGGAACGTGGCGGCCATCGTGAGCAGCGCCACGGCCGCGAGCGCCCCGCTGGTGAGGAAGATCCAGTGCCACGCGAGCGCCGCGCCCAGCGCCGGCTGCGCGATCAGCGCGATCGCGATGCCGACCGGCCAGCCGTTGAGGAACAGCGCCATCGCGAGGAAGCGCTCGCCGCCCTGAAACCAGTCGCCGACCGCCTTGGTCATCACCACGAACAGGAACACGACGCCCAGCGCGGACACGAGGCGCCCGCCCATCACCCAGGCGAAATCGCCGCCGACCGCCGAGACGCCGCCGCCCGCCGTCATCAGCGCGAGGCCGAACAGCAGCAGGTTCTTCTCGCCGACCCGGCGCGCGATGAAGCCTCCGGGCAAAGCGAACAGGATCCCTGGAAGGGTGTAGAAGCCGACCAGGCTGCCGACCGTGGCGTAGTCGATGCCGAATTCGGAAATCAGCCACGGCGCCGCGCTGGCCGCGGCCTGGAACTGGTAGCCCATCGCGATGCGCACGATGACGAGCATCCACAGCACCATCCAGCGCCCGGGAAGCTTCGCGATGGCCGGCGCCGCCGTCATGCGCGCCCCCGCGCGAGCGCCGCCGCCTCGCGCCCGGCAATGCGGCCGAGCGTGACGGCGGGCAGGAGGCCGTTGCCGGAGAGGTATCCCCAGACATGCGCGCCCGAAAGGCCGCGCGCGGCGCCGCCGCCGGCAAAGAGATTCGGCAACGGCGCGCCGTCTTTCCGCAGCACGCGCGCACGCGTGTCCACCGCGAGGCCGCCTTGCGTGTGGAACAGCGCGCCGGTGACGCGGATGGCGTAATAGGGCGGCGCGAGTGCCGGCTTCGCCGCGAAGTCGCGGCCGAACGGGTCGCGCGCTCGGCCATGGGCCATCGCCGCGACCGAATCGATCGTGCGCCGCAACGCATCCGCCGGCAGCCCCGCCTTTTCGGCCAGCGCCTCCGCGTTCGGCGCCGAAAGCACCGCGCCGGCCGCCTCGGCCTGGCGGTAGTCTTCGAATTCGCGGCCGAGCGCGTGCAGGCGCGCGTCGTAGATGTCCCACGCGATGCCGCCGGGCTGCGCGATCACGTCCAC
Organism: uncultured Candidatus Odyssella sp.; assembly: GCA_964624265.1. Lineage (GTDB taxonomy): Bacteria > Pseudomonadota > Alphaproteobacteria > Bin65 > Bin65 > SBBV01. The sequence goes on along the minus strand of CAZUYG010000014.1, from coordinate 355 downwards.
CGCCTGCTCCGAATAGCCGCGATGCTCGTTCGAGAAGCGCTCGCCCTTCGCGTTCACCTGGAAGCCGCCTTCCATCATCAGCGCCCAGGTGACCAGGGCGCCATGCGGATGCGCGACCGAGCCGTGGCCCTGATAGGCGCCCATATCGGCCAGCGCCGCGCCGAGCGCCTCGCCCCATGCCATCGCATCGCCCTGATTCCCCGCATGGCCGAAATACAGCGCTTCGGCCATCTCGGGAATATGGCGCGCGACCATCGCTTTGTTGCCGCCGAAACCCGAGCACGCCAGCACCAGCGCGCGGCAGCCGACGGCGTCCTCAGTCCCATCCGGACGCCGGTAGCGCAAGCCCGTTACG
>CAZUYG010000013.1:0-15607 GCA_964624265.1 uncultured Candidatus Odyssella sp. | reverse complement strand
CTCCAGGCGGCGCTGCTTGCGCAGGCCGAGCGCTACGCCGACGCGATCATGCCGGGCTTCACGCATCTGCAGCCCGCGCAGCCGGTGACGTTCGGCCATCACCTGCTCGCCTATGTCGAGATGTTCGGCCGCGACCGCGGCCGGCTCGCCGACGCGCGCAAGCGCGCGAACGAAAGCCCGCTGGGCGCCGCCGCGCTCGCCGGCACATCGTTTCCGCTCGACCGCCGGGCAACGGCCAAGGCGCTCGGCTTCGACCGGCCGATGGCGAATTCGCTCGACGCCGTCTCGTCGCGCGATTTCGGGCTCGAATTTCTCGCCGCCGCCTCGATCGCCGCCACGCATCTGTCGCGCATGGCCGAAGAGCTCGTCTTGTGGTCGACGCCGCAATTCGGTTTCGTGCGCCTGTCGGATGCGTTCTCGACCGGCAGCTCGATCATGCCGCAGAAGCGTAATCCCGATGCGGCTGAGCTGGTGCGGGCGAAGCTCGGCCGCATTCTCGGCGCGTTCGCCGGGCTGTCGATCGTGATGAAGGGCCTGCCGCTGGCCTATTCCAAGGACATGCAGGAGGACAAGGAGGGCCTGTTCGACGCGGCCGACAATCTGGCGCTCGCGGTCGGCGCGATGACCGGGATGGTCAAGGACATGAAGCCGGACCCGAAGCGCATGCGCGCGGCGGCCGAAGTCGGCTTCGCCACGGCCACCGACCTCGCCGACTGGCTGGTGCAGAACCTCGACATGCCGTTCCGCGAGGCGCACCACGTCGTCGGCCGGCTCGTGAAGATGGCCGAAATCAAAGGCTGCGATCTCGCGGGCCTCAGCCTCGCCGAGATGCAGAGTGTCGAGACAAGGCTCACGCGGGCGGTTTTCCGCGTGCTGACGTTGGACTATTCTGTCGCCAGCCGCCGGTCCTATGGCGGTACCGCGCCCGCCAACGTCCGCCGCGCGGTCGCCGAGGCCCGGGAGCGATTCCTGTGATCGACGTCCGCACGCTTGAGGATCTCGTGGAGTTCCAGCCCGGCGGCAAGGTGCGCAAGCGGGTTTTCATCGCCGACAAGATCGAGATGGAGCTGGTCTGCTACGAGCCGGGCACGAACACGGTCGAGCACCACCATGCGGGCCAGGACGAGATTTTCATCATCATGGACGGCACCGGCACCATAACCGTGGGCGATGAAGCGGTGCGCGTCGGCCCCGGCAGCCTCGTTTACGCGCCGGCCGACATCAAGCATGGCATCGAGCCGGACCGCGACGGCCGCATGGTTATGGTATTCGTGAAGGCGCCGGGCCGGTCGGCGCGTCCGGGCCGCGCGGCCCGGGCGGCCGCCGCAGCCGCGCCGTGATGACCGCTTACGGAGAAGGACATCGCATGACGCCGATCCGCCTCTTCGCCGCTCTTGCCGCCGCAGCGTTTCTGGCCGGATGCGGCGTGAAAGGCCCGCCCGAACAGGCCGACAACTATCCGCGCACCTATCCGCAGGGGGCCGTGCCGCACGAAACCGCGCCGCCGGGCATCTTCCTGCCGCCACGCTACCCCTCCCGTTGATCCGATGACGCCTCCGAAGCCCGACCGCCTCGCCGAGCCCTCTTTCGCCTACCACAAGGGACTGCTGCAGGCCGAAGGCGTGCCGCTGGCGCGCATCGCCGCCGAGATCGGCACGCCCTTCTATTGCTACTCGGCCGCCGCATTGCGGCGCGCCTACCGCGGATTGGCCCAATCCCTGACGCAATTGCCCGCGAGCATCTGCTACGGGGTGAAGGCGAACTCGAATCCGGCTGTGATCGCGGTGTTGGCTCAAGAAGGCGCGGGCGCCGACGTGGTGTCCGAAGGCGAGATCAGAAAGGCGCTGGCCGCCGGGGTTCCGGCGGCGCGAATCGTCTTTTCGGGCGTCGGCAAGACGCGCGCGGAGATGGGCTTCGCCCTCGACGCCGGCATCGGCCAGTTCAACATCGAATCGGAGCCCGAACTCGAGGCGCTGAGCGCGGTCGCGCGGAAGATGGGCGTGAAGGCGCGCGTGGCCGTGCGCGTCAACCCGAACGTGGACGCGCGCACCCATCACAAGATCACCACCGGCCGGCGCCAGGACAAGTTCGGCATCCCGATCGACCGCGCCGTCGAGGTCTACCGCCTCGCGGCGAGCCGGCCCGGCATCGAGCCGGTCGGGATCGCGATCCACATCGGCTCGCAGCTCCTCTCGCTCGATCCGTATCGCCGCGCCTTCAAGAAGGTGGCGAAGTGCGTGGCCGAAATCAGGGCGGCCGGGCTGACGGTTCGAAGCATCGACCTCGGCGGGGGTATCGGCATTACCTATCGAGAAGAGGTGCCGATCCCGTTCAAGGACTATGCGGCGCTGGTGGCCGAAACGGTGGCCCCGCTCGGCTGCGACATCGTTCTGGAACCGGGCCGCGCGATGGTGGGCAATGCCGGCATACTCGTTGCAAGCGTGGTTTACGTGAAGAACGGCGCGGACCGTCCCATCGTCGTGATTGATGCGGCCATGAACGACCTGATCCGGCCGGCGCTCTACGACGCCTATCATCCGATCGTGCCGCTCCAGGAGCCCAAGGGCCGCGACATCATGATTGCCGACGTGGTTGGCCCGATTTGCGAGACGAGCGACACCTTCGCCACCGAGCGGACGCTAGCCGTGGTGGCCGCGGGCGATCACGTGGCCGTGGGTGGCGCGGGTGCTTACGGCGCGGTAATGTCGTCGCAATACAATTCACGTCCGCTGGCGCCCGAGGTGCTGGTGGATGGCGACCGGTTCGCGGTGATCCGCGACCGCCCGGCCTATGACGAGATGCTTTCGCACTATCGCATCCCGGAATGGCTGAAAGCCGAACCCGAAACACGGGCCCGGCTGCAACGAGGTGCCGCATGAGCGACCACCCCTATTCCCGTTCCGGAAGCGAAGGCCCTGAGTCGGGCCGCGGCGAACCCGGCCCAGTCCGGCCGGACGGCCGCCGTTCGGTGCTTGGGCACTCCCGCGAGCCGGGCCGGGACTCTCGCCAGGAGAGCCGTGCGGCTCGCCTGGAGAGCGTGAAATCCGGCCGCGCGGGCGGCAGCCGAACCCTCAAGGTGCCGCACCTGCGCCTCGGCCACCGCCTGCCGCTGGCCTGGGCGGCCGAGTTGTGGGAACGCCTCTGGCCGCGCCTGTGGATGCCGGTCACGGTGCTGGCCGCCTTCGTGGCCGTCGCCCTCTTCGATATCCTGCCGGACCTCTCGGGCTGGTTCCATGTCGGCGTGCTCGCCGGGTTCGGCGTGGCGTTCGCCGCCTCGATCTTCTTCGCCTGGTACGGCTTCAGCGGCCCGACCACGTCGGACGCGAAGCGCAGGCTCGAGCGCGAAAGCGGCCTCGACCACCGCCCGCTGACGGCGATCGAGGACAAGCTCGCGCTGGGCGGCGGCGATCCCTATGCCGAGGCGCTGTGGCGCGCGCATTGGGAGCGCGTGCGCGCGAAGGTGAAGGATCTCCGCGTCGGCGCGCCGCGTCCCCGCGTGGCGAGGCGGGACCCGCTCGCGCTGCGCGGCCTCGCGCTGATCGTGCTGGTCTTCGCCGCCATCGTCGCCTGGGGCGACGAGGATACGCGCCTCGCCCGCGCGTTCATGCCTTCGTTTGCGCCGACGACCGACAGCAAAATCACGGTCGAGGCATGGCTGACGCCGCCCGACTACACCGGCGTGGCCCCGCGCGTCGTGACGCCCGAGACCGCGGGCAGCACGATCGAAGTGCCCGACGGCACGCGCATCATGATCCAGCTGCACGGCGGCCGCGGCGAGCCGGTGGTGACGCAAGGCAAGCAGCGCATCCAGATGACGGCGCTCGACGGCGGCACCTATCAGGCCGAGCTGCTGCTCAAATTCCCGGACCGCCTGAAGCTGCGACTGCGCGGCCGCAATGTCGTCGACTGGGCGATCAAGATCATTCCGGACAAGACGCCGGAGATCGCGTTCCAGAAGGCGCCCTCGGCTACGCCCTCGGCCGGCACCAAGATCGAGTACGAGGCGAAGGACGATTATCGCCTGCACAAGCTGCGCGCGTTCGTGGCGCGGCGCGGCGACCACGAGGTGATCGAGCTTTCGCTGCCCGTGACCGGGACGAAGCTGGCCAAGGGCAACACGATCCAAGACCTCACCGCCCACCGCTGGGCCGGCCTCGACGTGGCGATCATCCTCGAAGCCGAGGACGACAACGGCCAGCGCGGCAAGAGCGACGTGATGACGTTGCGCCTGCCGGAGCGCCAGTTCCGGCACCCGGTGGCGCGCGAGATCATCAAGTGGCGCAAGGAGCTGACCGAGAACGGGCCGGATTACGACACGGTCCACAAGACGATCATGGCGATGAACGCGCTCGCCGAGGAACCGGATTCCTATGGCGGTGACCAGATCGTTCACCTGGCGCTGCGCACGGTCATGGGCCGCCTGATCCGCGGCAGCGATCACGACGGCCGCAGCGACGGCCAGATCGTCAAGGACACCGAAGAGGCGATCGCCGAAGTGCAGCCGCTGATGTGGAACACGGCCCTGCGCCTCGAGGAAGGCGGCCTCGCCCAGATCGAGAAGGAGCTGCGCGAACTGCAGAAGCAGCTTTCCGATCTCCTCAACAAGAAAGACGTGCCCGACAAGGAGATCCAGAAGCTCCTCGACCAGTTCCAGCAGGCGCTGCGGGACTGGCAGAAAGAGCTCGAAAAGGACATGAAGCAGAACCCGGAGAAGTATCAGAACCGGGATCAGGCGCTTCAGAATCCGCAGGACATGCAGAACCTGCTCGACCGCCTGCGCGACGCCATCAACCAGGGCGACAAGCAGGCGCTCGAGCGCATGCTCTCGCAGCTTCGCCAGATGATGGAGAACCAGCGCAACGCCCAGAACCAGCGGGGCGGCCAGCGCATGGATCAAAATCATCCGATGATGAAGAACATGCGCGAGCTGGGCGACATCATCCGCCGCCAGCAGGAGCTGATGGACGAGACGTTCAAGCGCCAGCAGGAGCGGCGCGACGGCCAGCGCGGGAATCGTCCGGAAGACCAGAAGCGCGACCAGGAGCTGGAGCGCCAGCAGGGCGATCTGCAGAAGCGGCTCAACGACCTGATGAAGCAGATGGAGGAAATGCTCGGCGGCGAGGGCCAGCTGCCGAAGAACTTCGGCAACGCGGAGCGCGAAATGGACCGCGCCGGCCGTGCGTTGCGCGGGCGCCAGCCCGGCGACGCGGTGGGCCCGCAGGGCCGCGCGCTCGACGAGCTCCGCCGGGGCGCGCAGGACGCGATGCGCCAGCTCGGCCAGATGTTCGGCATGCAGTTCGGGCCGGGCCAGCCCGGCCAGCTGCCCCCGGGCGATCAGCGCAACCTCTGGGGCCCCGACCGCGACCCGCTCGGCCGCCAGACCAACGGCCTCGGCCCGCTCGACACGCAGGACGTGAAGGTGCCGACCGAATCCGAGCGCAAGCGCGTGCGCGACATCCTCGACGAGCTCCGCCGCCGCGCCGGCGAGCCCGGCCGCCCGACGCTCGAACTCGATTACATCGACCGGCTACTCAGGCGGTTCTGAGCGACCGGCTGAGGCGAAACGGCGAAGGGGCGGGTTGCGAGACCCGCCCCTTTCGTTTGCGATGAGATCGCGGGCGACATTCGTGCCGCCACACGGCCGCCGACATTGTGCCATCGCGCTTCGAAGCGCGCGCAGACGCCCCAGCCGGAAGAGCGCCGGAGGCCGACGGGAACGGCTGCGCTACTTCTCGAAGCTGACGCGCACTTTCACGTCGAACAGCGTGACGCCGGTCTTGTGGCGGACTTCGAACCGCGCGCGCTCGCGCGGGCCGAGCGCCGGCTGCGGCGCGTCGACGACGACCGTCATCGGCGGATGGCGGCTCGATGTGATGACGAGGCGGAGGCGCGGCACCGGCACGCGTTCGCCGCGCGTGTTCACGACCATGCCGTTGATGAGCAGATACGCGGCCTGCAATTCGTCCCGATAGCGGTCGACGCGCAGCACCTCGGCGCGCAGGCCGAAGCCGGCCGGCTCGTCCACCTCGTAGCCCATCGCCTTCAGCACCGGATAGGCCGCGGGCAGGCGCTCGACGATCTCGTGGCGGAACGACCCGGCGAGCCAGTAGAGGCCGAACAGGAACGCGACGAGGATCAGGAACCGCGCGCCCGAACGGCCGCGGCGCCGGACCGGGCCGCCGCGCACCGGCCCGCGCATGATGACCGACCCGGTGCTGCCGCGCGAAACGACGCTGCCCGTGTCGATCACCGGCCGTTTCTCGTTCTTGCCGCGTTGTTGGTGGCGCATGCTCACCCGCCGGCCAGGTTGAACGTGATGCGCGCCGCCGCCGCTTCGGGCGGCGCGTTCGGAATGCTCGTGCGGAACGGCATCCGCTTGCCGGGATCGAGCGTGCGGTCTTCGAATTTGACGAGTTCGGCGCGCAGGACGCGGCTGTCCTTGTCGAGCAGCAGGATGCGCATCGGCGTGATGCGCTGCGCGTGCGCCGATTCGTTGAGGATCTCGCCCGAGACGACGAGGATCGGCATCCCGCCTTCGGCCTCGCGGTTGAATCGAAGCGTTTCCGGCGGGACGCGCAGGCCGATGCCGCTCGGCGAATCCGTATCGATCTTCAGGAACTCGTAGAGCTTCATCGCCGGCGGCCAGATTCGGACGACGTCGTTGCGATAGCGGTAGCCGCCGAGGACGAGCGCCGCGACGACGAAGACGAACAGGAACCAGACGAGGACGCGCGTGAGTCCGCGCCGGCGGGGCGCGGGCGCGGCGGCGTCGGCCGCCTCGGCCGCGGCACGGCGCCTGCCGCGGCGCGACTTGTCCACCGCGGGCGGCGGGACGGAAAGCGGCGGCGCGGAAAGCGGCGGCGCCGATTCCGGCGGCGGTTCGTGGGCAGGCTCGGCCGGCGCAAGCGGCGGTGGCGACGGCGCGATCGCGGGTTCGAACGCCGCGACCGGTTCGGCCGGCTCCGCGGACTCCGGCATCTGATGCCACGAGTGGCCGCAGGCGCCGCAACGGACCGTTCGACCGCCGGCGCCAAGCGCGCCGCCATCGATCATGAAGCGCGCGGAACAGTTGGGGCAGGAAAGAATCATTGTGCGCGCAGATTCCTTTGGGCTTGGGGATTTATAGTCGGCGGCGGAATCGCACACAAGCACTGCACTCTTTTCAATCGGTTAAGCCCGCGCGCCGCGGCGGGAGCGGACAGGCGCCGCGCGCGCTGCTGGACCGGATTCGGCGCCTGTGCCATGGTGCGCCGATGCTGGCGGCTGCGCCGAAGCGCCCGCCCGAAACCAGGAGACAGCGCGAATACCGATGCAGGGCATCGATCCGCACGCGCCTGTGGTGCGGTTCCACAACGTCGGCATGCGCTACGGCGGCGGGCCGGAGATTCTGCGCGATATCAGCTTCACGCTCGCGCGCGGCGCCTTCTGCTTCCTCACCGGAGAGAGCGGCGCCGGCAAATCCTCGCTGCTGAGGCTGATGTATCTGGCGCTGAAGCCGACGCGCGGGGTGACGGCGCTGTTCGGCCGCGACCTCGTCACCGTCGCGCGGCGCGAATTGCCGGAGCTCCGCCGCAATATCGGCGTCGTGTTCCAGGATTTCCGCCTCATCGATCACCTGACGACCCTCGAGAACGTGGCGCTGCCGCTGCGCGTCGGCGGCGCGCGCGGCGACGACGTGAAGAAGCATGTCGCCGATCTGCTGCGCTGGGTCGGGCTCGCCAATCACATCGATTCGTATCCGGCGACGCTCTCGGGCGGGGAGCAGCAGCGGGTGGCGATCGCGCGCGCGGTCATCAACCGGCCGAGCCTGCTGCTCGCCGACGAGCCCACCGGCAACGTCGACGACGCGATGGCGATGCGGCTCATGTATCTGTTCGAAGAGCTCAACCGCATGGGCACGACCGTGGTGATCGCGACCCATAACGAGCAGCTCGTCGGCAAATTCGACTATCCGCGGCTGCTGCTCGCCAACGGCGTGCTGGCGCAAGACGGGCCGTGACGTTCGCGATGCGCCTCGGATTGTTCCGCCGCCCGACCGACATCCCGCTCGACCGCGATCCCGCCGCGCGCACGCTGCCCTGGATCATCGCGGTGATGGCGTTTCTCGCCACGATCGCCCTCGCCGGGGCGCTCCTGCTCAACACCGTCATCGTGCGCTGGAGCAACAGCCTGTCGGGCACGCTGACGATCCAGGTTCCGGCCGCGGCCGGCGGCGAGGAGACCGAGGCGCGCATCAAGCGCGTGATTTCGCTGCTGCGCGAGGAAAAGGGCGTCTCGCGCGTGCGCGTGCTCTCGGCCGCCGAATCCGCGGCGCTGGTCGAGCCGTGGCTCGGGCGCGGCGCCGCCGCCATCGGCCTGCCGCTGCCGCGTCTCATCGACGTCGGCCTTTCCGAGGATGCGCGCGTCGATCTTGCCGAACTGCGGCGGAAAGTCGATGCCGCGGCCCCGGGCGCGTCGGTGGAAGAGCACCAGAAATGGCTCGACGAGATGATCGGCGTGATCCGCTGGGGGTGGCGGCTGGCGCTCGTCGTCGTCGTGCTGATCTTCTTCGCGGCGGCGATGACGATCGTGTTCGCGATGCGCACGAGCCTGCGCATCCACCGCGCGGTCACCGACGTGCTGCACCTGATCGGCGCGCGCGACCAATACATCGCCGAGCAATTCCAGCGCCACGCGTTCCGCCTCGGTCTGCTCGGCGGCGTCATCGGCACCGGCTTCGCGGCGCTGGTGCTGATCGGGCTCGAGCGCATCCTGGCGAAGGTGGAAACGCTGCAGGCGATGCACCTCGAGTTGCCGGTCTGGTCGTGGGCGATCCTGGCGCTCGTTCCGCCGGCGGCGGCGGCGCTGGCCGCGATGGCCGCGCGCTATACGGTGCTGCGCGGACTGGCCCGGATGATGTAAGCCTTCGGCCATGCCCCGGATCGACCCCCGCACCGCCCGTTCGCGCGGCTTCGTCGAGCCGCCACGTGCGCTTGGCCTGTTCCTGCAGATCGTGCTGTTCGTGTGGTTCGTGATCCGCTTCGCGGTGGCCTCGGCGTTCACGGCCGCCTTCGCGGCCCTGGCGCTGCTGCTGTGGTTCGGCTTCACGCTGCCCGAGACGCCCGACGATGCCGCCGCCAAGACCGACGCGATCGTCGTGTTGACCGGGCAGCGCGGCGAAGAACGCATTCAGCAGGCCTATGCGCTGCTGCAGCAGGGCCTCGCAAGCCGTCTGTTCGTGACGGGCGTCGACCGCAAGGTGACGAAGCCCGAATTGCTGAAGACGCTGGGCGATCCGCCGCCGGAGATGGCCGCGCGGATCGAGCTCGGCTTCCGCGCCGACGATACGCGCGGCAATGCCCGCGAAACGGCCGCCTGGTTCAACAGCCAGAACCTGAAATCGCTGCGGCTCGTGACCGCGAGCTATCACATGCGGCGCAGCGTGCTCTGGTTCCGCCGCGACATGCCGGATGCGCACATCGTGCGCCACCCGCTGGTGCCGAAGGGCCTCGCCGTCCGGTGCGCGGCAAACGCGGGCGATACCTGCACGGCGTGGTGGAGCCAGGCCGGCACCAGCCGCCGCGTCGTGCGCGAGCTCGTCGCCTTCGCCGCCGCGCTCGTTTACGTTACGCGCGATTGAGGCGCCGCGTGGCCGTCCTCCGCTCCATCGTGTTCTGGCTCGCCGCCGCCGTATTCACGCTGGCGATCGCGGTCGCCGGCATCGTAACGCTGCCGCTGCACCGCGACGTCACCTATCGTTGGTGCATCCACTGGGCGCGCGTGCTGCTCTGGCTAATGCGCGTCGTTTGCGGATTGCGCGTTCGCGTCGTCATGCGCGAAGCGCTGCCGCCGGGGCCGGCGGTCTATGCGCTGAAGCATCAGAGCGCCTGGGAGACGATCGCCTTTCCGGCCCTGGGGCCGCCGATGTCGGGCGTCCTGAAGCGCGAGCTGCTGGTGATCCCGATCTATGGCTGGTACATGCGCCGGCTCGGCATGGTGCCGATCGACCGCTCGGCCGGGGCCGGCGCCATCCGAGAATTGATGCGCCGCGCGAAAGACGAGACCGCGCGCGGCCGCTCGATCATGATCATGCCCGAGGGCACGCGCCTGCCGCCCGGGCGCGCCGGGCGCTATCATCCGGGCGTGGCCGCGATCTACACGCATCTCGGCCTTCCGGTCGTGCCGGTGGCGCTGAATTCTGGCCTGTTCTGGGGACGGCGCAGCCTGTTGCTGCGGCCCGGCACGGTGACGATGGAGTTCCTGCCGGCGATCCCGCCCGGCATGGATCGCGCGGCGTTCATGGCGCTGCTGCAGGAGCGCATCGAAACCGCCTCGGAACGCCTGCGGCTTGCGGAGATGGGTGAGCCCAAGCCCGCCTCCTGAGCGCCCTGGTAGCGGAATTCTGTGAATAATGTCGGGGATTCCGGGCCTCGCAATGGAACATTCATCGAAGCTTCGGAATTGTGTCACGCTACACTTCGTTGAGGGCACGCTTGACAAGGCGCGCTCTGGAACAAAGAATGAACCCTACGCGGTTGCTGGCCTGGCGGGAGGCGTTCCGCGGCAATCGTCTGGACGCTGCAGCGCAAGCATGGCCATGCTGTTCCAATCACGTCGCAACGAGCGAGGAGCCGTCCGGTGACGGATGTTGCGGGCATTTCCCAGCAGATCTGGGACATGAAATACCGGCTGAAGGCGCCGGACGGGTCGCCGGTCGACAAGACGATCGAGGACACGTGGCGCCGCGTCGCGCGCGCGCTCGCTTCGGTGGAGAAGGACCCGGCCCGGTGGGAGGGCGAGTTCTATTCGGCGATGGAGGATTTCCGCTTCCTGCCGGCGGGCCGCATCGTCGCCGGCGCCGGCACGCGGCGGCACGTCACGCTGTTCAACTGCTTCGTGATGGGCGCGATTCCGGACGACATGTCCGGCATCTTCGAGCATCTGAAGGAAGCCGCGCTGACGATGCAGCAGGGCGGCGGGATCGGCTACGATTTCTCGACGCTGCGGCCGCGCGGCGCCCCGGTGCGCGGCGTCGGCGCCGACGCCTCCGGCCCGCTCTCCTTCATGGACGTATGGGACGCGATGTGCCGCACGATCATGAGCGCCGGCTTCCGCCGCGGCGCAATGATGGCGACCCTGCGCTGCGACCACCCCGATATCGAGGCGTTCATCGAGGCGAAGCGCGAGCCCGGGCGGCTGCGCATGTTCAACCTCTCTGTACTGGTCACCGACCCGTTCATGGAGGCGATCAGAGAGGGTCGGCCCTGGCAGCTCCACTTCGACGGCACGGTCTACAAGACCGTGGCTGCGCGCGACCTCTGGGACCGCATCATGCGCGCCACCTACACCTTCGCCGAGCCGGGCGTGATCTTCATCGACCGCATCAACAAGCGGAACCCGCTCTATTACTGCGAGGAAATTCACGCCACGAACCCGTGCGGCGAGCAGCCGCTTCCCGCTTATGGCGCTTGCCTGCTGGGTTCCGTCAACCTTGCGAAATTCGTTCGCAATCCCTTCGAGGACGAAGCGGCGCTGGACGTCGCGGGGTTGGAGCGCGTGGTGCGGATCGCGGTCCGCATGATGGATAATGTAACAGACCTTTCTAAATTTCCATTACCCGCACAATTGGAGGAAGCGCAGCGCAAACGGCGCATTGGACTGGGCGTCACGGGCCTCGCCGATGCGCTGATAATGTGCCGCGAGCGCTATGGCTCGGCCCAATCGCTGCGGCTGGCCGAGTCGTGGATGAAAGCGGTTCAAAGAGCATCGTATCTGGCATCGGCCGAGCTTGCGGCCCAAAAAGGCCCGTTCCCGCTGTTTGATCGCGAGAAGTACCTAGCCGGCGAAGGCATGCGTGAATTAGACCAATTTGTAAAATCAGAAATTGCTTCCAAAGGGCTGCGTAACGCGCTTCTGACATCAATTGCTCCGACTGGAACAATTTCAATATTTGCCGATAACGTATCCTCGGGGATCGAGCCGGTTTTCGCGTTTACGCATCAGCGGAGCGTGCTGATGCCGGACGGCAGCCGCCGCGAGGAGGAAGTGGCCGACTACGCCTATCGGCAATTCAAACGGTTGCGCGGCGAAAAGGTACCGCTGCCCGGCTATTTCGTCGATGCCCAGCAGCTCTCGCCCAAAGACCATGTGGCGATGCAGGCGGCTGTGCAGAAGTATGTGGACAGCTCGATATCGAAGACCATCAATTGCCCGGAAGACCTGTCGTTTGACGCGTTCAAGGATGTGTATCTTTTGGCCTACGATTTAGGCTGCAAGGGCTGCACGACCTATCGCCCCAATCCGGTGACCGGCGCCGTCCTCTCGATCAAGAAAGAACCCGACGAGACGCGGGACCAGGGCGAGCTGCCGCTGCCAAAGGTCGAAACGACGAAGCCGCGCGACCCGTTCGAGGCCGGCGGCGTCGTTTACATGACCCGGCCGCTCGACCGGCCCGAGGCCCTGCCCGGCCGGACCTACAAGATCCGCTGGCCGGAAAGCGATCACGCGATCTACATCACGATCAACGACATCATCCAGGATGGCCGCCGCCGGCCCTTCGAGGTATTTATCAACTCGAAGAATATGGATCATTATGCCTGGACGGTCGGTCTAACTCGGATGATCAGCGCCGTTTTCCGGCGCGGCGGCGATGTTTCTTTCGTGGTCGAGGAGCTGAAAGCCGTGTTCGACCCACGGGGCGGCCAATGGGTCGACCGCAAATACGTACCCTCGCTGCTGGCCGCGATCGGCGACGTCATCGAGCGTCACATGATCGACATCGGCTTCATCCCGAACCCCAAAGAAGCGCGCGAGGGTCGGCGTGAGCTCAAGGTGGTGGGCGGCAGCGACGCCGGACACGGCGACGCCGAGCACGGCGACGCCGAACCGAACGAGGGTGGCGGCCCGCATGGCGCCCGCGCGATGATGCGCGGCTGCCCCAAATGCGGTCACCGCGCGCTGATCCGTCAGGAAAACTGCGACATCTGCACGAACTGCGACTACAGCAAGTGCGGGTAGCGCGCGTTTACGGCACGCCGCGCAACGCCAGCGCAAGTTGGTAGATGCGCTCCAGCCCCGGCTCGCGGATGCCGAGCGCCCTTAGCTGGCCGATCGTGCGCTCGAGATAGACGAAATTCGGCCCGCGCTCGCCATGCGCGGCAAGGATGCGGTGGGCGATCTCGGCCTCGTCCAGACCGGCGACGAAATCGCGGGCCTCGGTATCGGCGACATAGGTCTGCGCCGCGACGGTTCCGCCCTGGTGGCGGACGCTCAACACGACCTCGCGGTAAACCTCGTAGCGCCGCCGCTCGCGCTCGAACAGATAGGCCTGCGCCTCGGCCTCGCGGCCTTCGCTGACCCGGTAGACCATGCCGCGGCAGGTTCCGCCCGGGGCCAGCCCCAGCACGAGGCCCGGGCGCTCCGGCGTGCCGCGATGCGCCTTCGAAAGCACGCAGAACGCGCGGCGATAGCCCTTCAGCACGGCGGGCGCGCAGGAATCGTAGGCGAAGCCCGGATCCCACATCAGGGAACCGTAGGCGAAGACCCAAAGCGGCCCGGCGTCGTCCGGCATCGGCGGCTGCGGCGTCAGGCGAGACCGGTCTTACCCATATCGAGGAACTTCTCGCGCCGCTTGCGGCGCAGGGTCGGTCCGTCGAGCGGCGAAAGATCGCGCAACGCGCGGTCGAGGCAATCGGCGACCGAGGCGAACATTGCCTCGCGGTTCCGGTGCGCGCCGCCGAGCGGCTCCGGCACGATCTGGTCGATGACGCCGAGCGCGAGCAGGTCCTGGGCGGTGATCTTGAGCGCCTCCGCCGCCTCCTTGGCCTGGTCGGCGCTGCGCCAGAGGATGGAGGCACAGCCCTCGGGCGAAATCACCGAATAGATCGCGTGCTCGAGCATCAGCACCGTATTCGCGGCGGCGAGCGCGATGGCGCCGCCCGAGCCGCCCTCGCCGATCACGATGCTGATCAGCGGCGTTTCGAGGTCGAGGCAGGTTTCGATCGAGCGCGCGATCGCCTCGGCCTGGCCGCGCTCTTCGGCGTCCTTGCCGGGAAACGCGCCCGAGGTGTCGACGAGCGTCACGAGCGGAAGCTTGAATCGCTCGGCGAGGCGCATGTAGCGCTGGGCCTTGCGGTAGCCTTCGGGCCGCGCCATGCCGAAATTGTGCCGCAGGCGGCTTTCGGTATCGTGGCCCTTCTCGGTGCCCATGACGACGAGCGAACGGCCGCGAAAGCGCGCGAGCCCGCCCACCACGGCCTCGTCCTCGGCATAGGCACGATCGCCGGCGAGCGGCTGGTAGTCGGTGAACAGGGCCTCGAGATAATCGTGCGCGTGCGGCCGCTCGGGATGGCGCGCCACCTGTACCTTCTGCCACGGCGTGAGCTTGGCATAGGTCGTCTTGAGCAGGCGCTCGACCTTGTCCTGCAGGCGCAAGACCTCGTCGGCGATGTTGAGGCCGCCGCCATCCGAAAGGTGGCGCAGCTCTTCGATCTTGCCTTCAAGCTCGGCGATCGGCTTTTCGAAATCGAGGAATGTGGGCATCTGGATATATTATCACACCGCGCCCGGCAGAGCGAAGGGTCGCGCGCGGCCGATCCTTATGGGGAAATCCCTAAGAAAGGATGCGACGTTCAGCCGGCCCGCACGGCTGCGCGCGCCGCCAGGGTGTCGGCCAGCTTGACGAGGTGCTGCGCCTGGCGGATCGAGGCGTAGTCGATGAGCTTGCCGTCGAGCGCCACGGCGCCCTGCCCGGCCGCCTCGCCGGCCTTCATCGCCTCGAGAATGCGCCGCGCCTTTTCCACTTCGGCCGGCGGCGGATTGTTGATCTCGTTGGCGAGCGCGATCTGCGACGGATGGATCGCCCATTTTCCTTCGCAGCCGAGCACGCTGGCGCGCCAGGCGTGGGCCTTGAACCCGTCGGGGTCCGAATAATCGCCGAACGGCCCGTCGATCGGCCGCAGACCGTTCGCGCGCGCGGCGACGATCATGCGCTCGATCGCGTAGTGCCACATGTCGCCCCAGTGGAAGTCGCGCTTCTTCTCGGGGCCCTGGGCATCCGTGAGCACGCCGTAATTCGGGTTGGGGCCGCCGATCGAGGTGATCTTGGCCCGCGTCGATGCGGCGAAGTCGGCCACGCCGAAATGCAGGCTTTCGTTGCGCGGGCTGGCCGCCGCAATCTCGTGGATGTTCTGCATGCCGAGCGCGGTCTCGATGATCAGCTCGAAGCCGATGCGCTTTTTCCGGCCCTTCGCCAGCTCGACCTGCGAGACCAGCATGTCGACGGCGTAGACGTCGGACGCGGTGCCGACCTTGGGGATCATGATGAGGTCGAGCCGCTCCGAGCAGTTCTCGAGCAGATCGATCACGTCGCGATACATGTAGTGCGTGTCGAGGCCGTTGATGCGGACCGACAGCGTCTTGTCGCCCCAATCGACGTCGCCGATCGCCTGAATGATGTTCTTGCGCGCCTCGGGCTTCTTGTCGGGCGCCACCGCGTCCTCGAGGTCGAGAAACACGACGTCGGCCTCGCTCTTGGCCGCCTTCTCGAAGTATTTCGGGCTCGAGCCGGGCACCGAAAGCTCGCTGCGATTGAGCCGAGCCGGCGCCGGGGTGATGGTCTTGAAGCTCA
>CAZUYG010000012.1:0-15786 GCA_964624265.1 uncultured Candidatus Odyssella sp. | reverse complement strand
ATGCGCGAGCCAGGAGCCCACGGGGACGCAGCCAGAGGAACAGGATCGCGATGATCAGGACCGTCGTGTAGCCCGCGGTGCGGTCGGCGACCGCCGAGACGAGGCTGCCCAGCCCGCCGATGATGCCGGCGCCGGCGAGCAGGCCCGCGATGCTGCCGAGCCCGCCGACGACGAGGACGAAGAAGCTGTCGAGGATGTAGTCGATGCCCATGAACGGGTGCACCGGCGTGAGCGGCGCCACCATCACGCCGCCGAGCCCCGCCAGCGCGCAGCCGGCGATGAACGCATTGCGCGCGAGGCGCCCGGTGCGGATGCCGACGGCCTGGGCCAGCTCCGGATTCGCGACCATGGCCTTGATGCGCGTGCCGGCGCCGCTCTTCGTGAACCAGACGGCGAGCGCGCCGACGCCGGCGAGGCACAGCACGATGAGCATGAGCCGGTAGCGCGGATAGGCGGCGCCGAACACATCGACCGTGCCCGGCATCGGCAAAGCGAGGCTCTTGTAGCCGAGGCCCCAGATCGCCTCGGCCGTTTTCCGCAGCAGCAGGCTCAAGCCCCAGGTGGCGAGCAAGGTATCGAACGGCCGCGCATAGAGCGGGCGGATCAGCCCCGCCTCGATGACCCAGCCGAGCAGCCCGCACGCCAGCATCGCCAGCGGGATGGCGAGCACATAGGGCAGGCCCTGGGCCTGCACGATCCACGCCGCATAGGCGCCGGCCATGACCAGCTCGCCATGCGCGATGTTGAGCACGCCGAGCAGCCCGAACACGATCGCGAGCCCGAGCGCCAGCACCGCGAGGGTCGCGATGCCGAACGCGATATTCAGAAACTGCGTCGTGACGAGAGGATCCACTACGTCGAGCCCGCACGCGAACGCGCGATCCGGCGCCGGCCCTCACTTCCCATTCGCCGCAAGCGGCGAATGGGCCCCTTCTCTCCCGCCGTGCGGGAGAGAAAAGAAAAGGGCTGCGCTGCGCTTCTCTCTCCCGCGAAGCGGGAGAGAAGGGGCCCAGGCAATGCGCCTGCATTGCCTGGGAAGTGAGGGCCGGGCGCGCGCAATCGCCCGGGACGCCGCAACGCGAGGCTCAAGCCTGTTTGCAGGTTTCGCCCGAGCCCACGTTGTCGAAGGTCTTGATGATCTTGAAATTGGTGCCTTCGCACTCGGCGAGATACATCGGCTTGTCGGGATGGCGGTTCTTCATCGTCACCGGGCCGGTGGCGGTCATGACCGTCAGGCCGTCGGATGCGGCCATGAGATCGGCGGCCTTGGTGCCCTTCGCCTTCTCGACCAGCGCCTTGGCGCAGTAGACGCCGGCATAGCAATCGACGCCGATGATGCTGAGCTGCGGCGCCTTCTCGCCGAACTTCGCCTTGTAGGCCGCCTTGAACGCATCGTGCGCCGCGCCCGGCACGGTCGAGAAATAGGACATGCAGTTGTAGAGATTCTTGCTGTTCTCGGCGCCGATGCCGAGCAGCGTGTTCTCTTCCAGCAGCATCGAGGCGCGCAGGATGTCCTTGTCGAGACCGAAGCCGGCGAAGGTGCGGTTGAAGTTCACGTTGTCGGCGCCGACGAGCGTGATCACCACCGCATCGGGCTTGGCGCCCTTGATGCGCGTGACCGCTTCTTCGAACTTGTTGGGCGCGCCGAGCGGCACGTATTCCTCGCCGATCACCTTGCCGCCGCCGGCGGTGAGATACTGCTTCACGCGGTCGTTGGTCTTGCGCGGCCACACATAGTCGTTGCCGATCAGATAGACCGATTTCACGCCCTTCTCTTTCGTCAGCAGTTCGATCGAGGGGCGCACCTGCTGCTCGGGCGTGTCGGCGAGCACGTAGGTGTTGGGCGCGCACTCGCCGCCCTCGTAGATCGGCGTGTAGATGTAGGGAATGCGGGCCTTGATCGTGCTGACCAGCGCCTCGCGCGTGGCGCTGTCGTGCGAGCCGATGAAGAGATCGCACTTCTCCTGCACCATCAGGCGCACGGCGGTTTTCGTCGATTCGGCCGGCGGTCCGCCGGCGTCGGCGAAGTGCATCTGGATCTGCCGGCCCATGATGCCGCCGGCCTTGTTGATCTGCTCGACCGCGAGTTCGAACGACGCCTTCTGCGTGGGTCCGAACAGGGCGGCGGGGCCGCTCGCGGCGTAAAACAGACCGATCTTGAACGGATCGGCCGCGCGGGCGTGGCGCAAGACGACCGGCGCGGCGAGGATCGCGGCGCCGCCGGCGACGAAACCGCGGCGGGTAACGGTGCGTTTCTTCATGACGAGGCCTCCTCCTGAGGGCGGTTGAGCGGCGACGCGCCTTCCTAATCGAGGCGCGGCGGCGGCAATTTCGGCAGGATCGGTTCGATTGCGCGGCCGATGGCGAGCAGGCGGCGATCGGTGCCGGCGGGCGAGTCGAGCTCCATCCCCACCGGCAGGCCGGCCGGCGTGAGTCCCGCGGGCATGCTGACGCCGGGGATGCCGGCGACGCTGCCGGGGCCGGTGTTGCGGATGAAGGTCGGGAACGTGGGCACCGCGACGCCGTTCAGCATCGTGGTTTCGTCTTCGCCGATCTTCGCGGCCGGCAGCGGCGTGGTCGGGAAGATGACCGCCTCGACGCGCTGGCTCTTGAAATAGTCGGCGTAGGCTTTCTGCAGTTTCGGCCGGTGGACCGTGAGCGCCTCGCGATAGGCGGGTTCGGGTACCGCCATCTCGCCGAGCAGGCTCGAGAGAATGCCCTTCACGTCCGGGCTCGCCACCTGCGCCGCGACCTGCTTGAAGTCGAGGCCCGTCTTGTGGCCGGCGAGATATTTGTCGAGATCGATGATCGTCTCGTAGAGCGCGATCGGGAAACCCGCCGCGTTGTCGAGCGCGCCCACATCGGGAATGTCGGCCTCGACCAGAACCACTCCGGCCTTCGCCAGCGCCTTCAGCGTGTCCTCGGCGATTTTCGCCGTATCGGGGTGCAGGTTTTCAAAGAAATGGCCGCGCGGCACGCCGAGGCGCAGGCCCTTCAGATCGGCCGGCGCTTCGGTGAGCGCGCTGCCGGTGACGATGCCGTCGAGCAGCACGAGATCGTTCATGCTGCGGGTCATCGGGCCGGCGGTGTCGCGCGTGTGCGAGATCGGCACGATGCCCTCTTGCGGCCAGCGCAGCAGCGTGGGCCTGAGGCCGAAGATTCCGCACAGCGCCGCCGGAATGCGCACCGAGCCGCCGGTGTCGCTGCCGAGGCCGGCCGGCGCCAGCCGCGCGCCGACCGCGACGCCGGTGCCGCCCGACGAAGCGCCCGGGATGCGCGTGGGATCGTAGGGGTTGCGCGCGGGGCCGAACGCGGCGTTGTTGTTGGAAATGCCGTAGGCCAGCTCGTGCAGGTTGGTCTTGCCGAGGATCACGGCGCCGGCCGCGATGAGGCGCGCGGCCACCGGCGCATCCTGCTTCGGGCGGTGGCCCTTGAGCGCCGGCGTGCCGCCCGTCGTCGGCATCGCGGCGGTGTCGATATTGTCCTTGAGCACCAGCGGCACGCCTTCGAGCGCGCCGATCTTGCCCGCCTTGCGCCGCTTGTCCGACGCCTCGGCCGCGGCCTTGGCGGCGGCGGGATCGAAATGGATGAACGCGTTGAGCTTGGCGTGGCGCTGGCAGCGATCGACGAGCGCCGCGGTCAGCTCGGCCGATGACAGCTTGCCCTCGGCCATCGCGGCGAGGGCGCCGGTGGCGGTGAGCGCTATCGGATCCATGCCGCCCGCCCCTGCTGCGCGCCGTTGCTGATTTCGATCACGCCCTGCGCCTCCCAACCTTCGGTCGAACCCACCGGCTTTCGCCGCAATCCTAGGGCCGGCGCCGGGGCGCCCGCCATCTACATTAATGCCGATGGCCGCGCGGCCCGGCGAGTCATCAGCGCCGCCAGCTCGGCGCGGTTCGCGCAATCGAGCTTTTCCAGCGCGCGGTTGAGGTGCGTGCGCACGGTGCCGAAGCCGATGCCGAGCCGGTGGGCGATATCGCGGTCGCGAAAGCCCTCGGCGACGAGCGTGGCCACCTGGCGCTCGCGCATCGTGAGGCCGCCGGTGGCCGGCGGAAACGCGCGCAGCAGCGCGGCGCGCAGGAACGGGCACAGCGCATCGAGGATATCGAGATCGCGGCTGTCGAAATCGGGCCGGTTGCGCGCGCGCCAGATGCGCAGATCGCCGAGATCGCGGCGCCCCTCGGCGTCGAACACGAACAGGTTCACGCCGTGATGCAGCCCGTCGCGCGCGAGGAAATCGTTGTAGAACTCGGTGCGCTGGAGCGCGCTGCGCGGGATCACCTCGTCGACCAGCGTCGCGCGGCGGCGGCGGCGCAGCGCCGCCGACATCGGATCCCGGTATTGGAACCAGTCGCCGTAGCTGCGGAGATTGGCCGGATCCATGTTGTGGTTGACCGGGTGCTCGCTCTCGCCGCTCTCGGCCTGCCAGACATAGGAGGCGCCGAAATCGGCGCGCAGCAGCCGCACGATGTCGGAGAACACGCTGACGCGCACGTCGGCGGCCGCCGGAAGCGTGGCAAGGCGCCCGACGACGTCGCCGAAAAGCGACAGCTCGCTGCTGGTGATGTCGCGAATGGCCATCGAGGCGCGGGGGTGCCCCTCCCTCCGAAGTGCGCCCAGGGCAGAGCCCTATGCAAAAACTGTGAAACTTCCGCCCCCGGCGAGTCAAGGGCGGCGGGGCGCGCGGGCGGCGCTCAGTCGGCCGCCAGCGCCCGGCGGCCGGGCCGCCGCTCGGCGCGTGCCGCCGGAAACAGCAGATTGCACACGGTATCGATCACGGCGTCGCCGCACGGCTCGCCGGTGCGCAGATGCGCGTGCATCGCGACGCCGTCGAAGGCCATGAACGACAGGTGCGAACGCGCGGCGCTGTCGGCGCGCCCGCCCGGCGCCCCGGCGAGGCAGCCGTCGATCATCGCGGCGACGCGCTGCTCGACCGCGTGCAGCAGGCCCGGCGAATAGTTCTCGTCGCGCGCGGCGGTCGACAGCGCCTGCATGAGATTGTTGGCGAAGCCGTTGGCATCGCTCGGAATCTCGCGCCACAGTGCCACCAGGATGCGGCGCATGCGCAGGCGCGGATCGGCGATGGCGGCGATCTCGCGCTCGAGCAGGGCGAGGCGCTGCTGCAGCCAGGGCTCGAACACCGCGTAGAACAGCGCGAATTTCGAGGGGAAATAGACGTAGATGTTCGCGCGCGAGGTTTTCGCGGCGGCGGCGATCTCGTTGACGGTCGTGTCGACGAAGCCCTGCTTCCGGAACAGGCGCAGCGCCGCCGCGAGGATCGCCTCGCGCACCGCCGCTTTCTTCACCTGCGCCATCGTCCGTTCCTCCGCCCGCGCCCCGCATCAATACCGACACGTGTTCGGTATTGACAAGCAAATGCGACTCGCTCCTAATCGCGTCTTCCTGCCATGGCAAAGATGGGGATCCCGCCGTGACCGAGGCCGCGCTTCGCCCGCAAGAGATCAATCCCGCCAAGCTCGCGATGCTCTACTTGAAGCAGTTCGAGCTGTGCAACCTCAAGCGCGGCGAGACGGTGGTCGCGGTCAGCGATCTCGGCACGCGGCGCGAATACATCGCCGCCGCCTTCGCCGCCGCCGAGCAGCTCGGCGCCGACATCTACGAGATGTGCGTCAACAACGTGCCGGGCTGGACCAAGGTGGGCGTGCCCACGATCGGCCAGTGCAAGGGCACGCTCGAGGCGCTCAAGGCCGCGGACATGGTGGTGATCTTCCACGTGCCGCTGTTCAGCTCGTGGCTCAAGGAAGTGCGCGGCGCCGGCGCGCGCGTGCAGATGATCATCGACGCGCCCGACGACCTCGAGATGCTGATGTCGCCGCCGGGCCTGAAAGAGGCCGTGCTGCACGCGCATCAGCGCCTCGCCAAGACGCGCGAAGTGCGCGTCGTCAGCGATGCCGGCACCGACCTGCGCTACAGCTGCGGCGACTATCCGGTGATGAGCCAGTATGGCTACGCCGATGCCAAGGGCCGCTTCGATCATTGGGGCGGCGGCCACGTGCACACCTTCCCGAACGAGGGCAGCGCCAACGGCACGGTCGTGATGCAGCCCGGCGACATCGTGATCCTGCCCTATTGCCGCTACGTCCAGGACCAGGTGCGGCTCGAGATCCGCGACGGCTTCATCACCAAGGTCGAGGGCGGCCTCGACGCGAAGCTGATGACGGCCTGGCTCGAGGACAACAAGACGTCCGACGACGACCGCGATCCCTACGCGGTTTCGCACCTCGGCTGGGGCCTCAATCCGCAGGCGCGCTGGTACAACATCGCGCTCGCCGGCGATTCGCCGGAGCGCAGCCGCGCCGCCGCGCGCGTGTTCCCCGGCAATTTCCTGTTCTCGACCGGGCCCAACAACGAAGGCGGCGGCAAGCGCAAGACCCGCGGCCATTACGACGTGCCGATGCGCGACTGCACGGTGATCCTCGACAACGAGGTGGTCATCGACAAGGGCCGCTTCGCCGACGAGAAGATGCGGGTGAAACGCGTCCAGCGCTGATGGCGCTCCGATGCGCATCGAGGGATCGTTCATCGTCGCCGCGCCGCGCGAGCGCGTCTTCGCCGAGATCACCAATCCGGCGCTGATGGCCGGGTGCATTCCCGGCTGCGAGGAGATCGAGGTGATCGACTCCAAGACCTACCGCGCGCGCATCCTCGTCGAGGTCGGGCCGATCAAGGCGCGGTTCAACCTCGTCGTCGAGGTGACCGAGGAAACGCCGCCGGAGCGCGTGGTTTCCGTGACGCGCGGCGAGGAAGGCACGCGCGCCAGCGTGATTTCGTCGAACAACGAATTGCTGCTCGCCCCGGCCGAAGGCGGCGGCACCGAGGTGAAATACGCGGCGGAGGTGTCGGTGACCGGGCGTCTCGGCAAGTTCGGGCTCGGCATGATGAAGAAGAAGGCCGAATCGCTCGGCGCGAAATTCGCGGAGAATTTCCGCGGCAAGATCGAAGCGGCGGCGCTGTCATGAGCGTGCCCGGCTATCACCGGCCCGCCACGGTCGAGGATGCGGCGCGCCTGCTCGCCGAAACGGAAGGCGCGCGCTGCCTGTCCGGCGGCGCCACGCTCGTGGCGATGATGAACGCCAGCCTCGCCGAGCCCAAGACGATCGTGAGCCTGGCGGCGATTTCCGAGCTGGCCGGCATCGCCGAACGCGAGGACGGAGGGTTCCGCATCGGCGCGATGACGCGCCACCGCGTGACGGCCGAGGAAATGCGCCTGACCGGCACGCTCGCCGTGCTGCGCGACGCGGCGCGGCAGATCGCGAACCCCGTGGTGCGCAACATGGGCACCATCGGCGGCTCGATCGCCTTCGCCGACCCCGCGGCCGACTATCCGGCGGCGCTCGTCGCCGCGAATGCCGAGGTAGAGATCGCGAACGCCGCGGGCCGCCGCCGCGTGGCCGCGCGCGACTTCTTCGTCGACTGGTACACGACGGCCTGCGGGCCGGGCGAATTCGTCACCGGCGTCTATCTGCCGGCCCCCCGCCCCGGCGCCGGCCTCTACAAGAAGCTCGCGCGCGTCTCGGGCGATTTCGCGATCGCGTCGGTGGCGCTGTCGGTCGCGAAGGAGGCGAAGGGCATGGCCGTGCGCGTCGCGATCGGCGGCTGCGGCCCCCGGCCGGTGCGCGCCGACGAAGCCGACGCCATGCTGTCCGCGAAATTCGGCGATGCCGCTGCGGCCGCCGCCGCCGGCGACATGCTCGCCGCCGCAAGCGACCCGGTCGACGACGTGCGCGCCAGCGCCGATTACCGCCGGCTCGTGATTCCCCGCCTGGTCGCCGCCGCGGTGGCCGAGGCGCGCGCCGCATTGGAGGCGAGATGACTCTGGCGCTCACGATCAACGGACAGTCCCGCCGCGTCGAAGCCGGGCTGACCGACACGCTGCTGACCGTGCTGCGCGACCAGCTGCTGCTGACGGCGGCCAAGCGCGGCTGCAATCAGGGCGTCTGCGGCGCCTGCACCGTGC
Organism: uncultured Candidatus Odyssella sp.; assembly: GCA_964624265.1. Lineage (GTDB taxonomy): Bacteria > Pseudomonadota > Alphaproteobacteria > Bin65 > Bin65 > SBBV01. The sequence goes on along the minus strand of CAZUYG010000012.1, from coordinate 7,808 downwards.
TGATCGACGGACGCCCGCAGCGCGCCTGCCTTTCGCTGGCCGCGAATTGCGAGGGCGCCGCGATCACGACGCTCGAGGGATTGCAGCGCGATCCGGCCATGTCCCGCCTCCAGAAGGCGTTCACGGACACCGGCGCCGTGCAGTGCGGCTTCTGCACGCCGGGCGTTCTCATCTCGGCGCACGCGCTGCTGTCGCGCAACGCCGACCCGCGCACCGACGAAATCCGCGCCGGGCTTTCCGGCAACCTCTGCCGCTGCTCCGGCTACCGCAAGATCGTCGACGCGGTGGCCGCGGCCGCGCAAGAGGCGAAGCCGTGAGCGCCGCCGCGAAAGCCGTCGGCGCCGCGCTGCCGCGCGCCGAAGTGCGCGAGAAGGTGGAAGGCCGCGCGCACTACATCGCCGACCTCTACCGCCACGGCATGCTGCACGGCGCCATCCTGGGCAGCCCGCACGCGCATGCGCGCATCAAATCCTACGACATCCGCGAAGCGCTCGCGGTGCCGGGCGTGCACGCGGTGCTGACCGGCGACGATTTCGGCGACCATCGCATGGGCGCCTTCATCAAGGACGAGCACGCGATCGCCAAGGGCAAGGTGCGCTATGTCGGCGAGCCGGTGGCGGCCGTGGCGGCCGAGACCGAAGCCGCCGCGAAGCTGGCCGCGCGCCTCGTCACCGTCGAATACGAAGAGCTGCCGGCGATCCTCTCGCCCGAAGCGGCGCTGGCGCCCGGCGCCGCGATCATCCACGAAGACGTCGCCTCCTACTTCAAGGTGTTCGACACCGGCAGCACCGCCAACATCTGCTCGCGCACGTCGCTGACCGAGGGCGATGCCTCGGCGTGGTCGCGCTGCGACGTGATCGTCGAGGGCGAGTTCGCGACGCAGCCGCAGGCGCATGTCTCGATCGAGCCGTGCGGCGCGCTGGCCGAGCCCGATCCCACGGGGCGCGTGACCCTGTGGTCGGCGAACCAGTCGGTGTTCCGCGTGCAGGCGAACGTGTGCGAATCGCTCGGCCTGCCGATGGCGCAGCTCCGCTGCCTGACGCCGCGCGTCGGCGCCGGCTTCGGCAACAAGATGGAGCCGCACATCCAGCCGATCGCCGTGAAGCTGGCGCTCGCGACCGGCCGGCCGGTGAAGCTGATCCTCACGCGCGAAGAAGATTTCGAGATCGTGCGCGCGCGGCATCCGTTCAAGCTGCGCGTCAGGACCGGCGCGCTCAAGGACGGCACGCTCGTCGCGCGCGAGGTGGAGGTTCTGCTCGACGGCGGCGCCTATGCCGACGACAGCCCCGGCGTGCTCGGCTACAGCCTGTTCATGTCGCCCGGCCCCTATCGCTTCCAATACAGGAAGGCGGCCGGCACGCTCGTTTACACGAACAAGCTGCGCTTCGGCGCGTTCCGCGGCTTCGGCAATCCGCAGGTGAGCTTCGCCGGCGAGCAGCAGATCGACGAGATCGCCGCGCGCCTCGGGCTCGATCCGCTCGCGGTGCGCGAAAAGAGCATGCTGCGCCCCGGCGACAAATGGTTCGGCGGCGCCGAAGTGGGCTCGAACGGCCTCGAAGAGTGCATCGCGCGGGTGAAATCCGCCTCGGGCTGGGCGAAGCGCAGCGAATTGAAGCCGAGCGCGCCCGGCAAGAAGCGCGCGATGGCCGTGGCCTGCACCGCGCATATCAGCGGCCTGCTCGCCACCGGCGCCATCGTGCGCATGCTCGAAGACGGCTCGATCGTGCTGAACACCGGCGCGGTGGACATCGGCCAGGGCTCCGACACGGCGCTGACGCAGATCTGCGCCGAGGCCCTCAAGGTGCCGATGGAGCGCGTGCGGCTCGCCAGCCCGGACACCGACGGCTCTCCTTATAACTGGGGCACCACCGCCAGCCGCGTGACCTACACGACCGGCCGCGCCGTGGTGGCGGCGTCGCTCGAGGTGGAGAAACAGATCAAGCAGCACGCCTCCGAGATGCTGGAGTGCGACGCGGCCGATCTCGAGCTGCGCCCGGGCGGGCGCGTCGGCATCGTCGGCGTGCCCGACAAGGCGGTGAGCTTCTTCGAGGTTTCGGCGCGCGCGCACTGGGCGCGCGGCGGCCCGATCATCGGCCACAATTCGCTGGTGTTCGAACGGCCGAGCGTGGACCCCAAGCGCGCGATCGCGGTGGGGCTGCCGTTCCCGCAGATCGGCGCCTTCGCGTTCGGCGCGCTCGTGGTCGACATCGAGATCGACGAGACGACCGGCAAGATCGAGGTGAAGCGCGCCTGGTCCGCCGCCGATGTCGGCCGCGCGATCAATCCGCTCGCGGTGGAAGGCCAGCTCGAGGGCGCGTTCGTGCAGGGCATGGGCCTGGCGCTCAACGAAGAGATGGTGTGGGACGGCGCGCGGCTCGCGAATCCCACGCTTATGGATTACAAGGTGCCGACGACGCTCGATTCGCCCTACGAGATCCATTCGATCATCGTCGAGGCGCCGGAGCCCGACGGACCGTTCGGCGCCAAGGGCGTGGGCGAGATCGGCATCAACGTGGTGCCGGCCGCGATCGCCAACGCGGCGGCCGTGGCGACGGGCAAGCGCTTCCATGCGCTGCCGCTGACGCCCGAGCGCGTGCTGCGCGCGATGCTGGGCAAATAGGGGCCGCGATGCGCATCGAGGATTATCCGCCGCAGGAACCCGCCTCGCCCGTCGGCGCCGCCTATGCCGCGGAATGCGTGAAGCGCGGCGCCGGTGTTTCCGGCGAGGAGATGCAGTTCGGCACCGATCCCTATCAGGGCCTTGCGTTCCATCGCGCGACGCGGCCCAACGGCGCCGTCTTCATCTTCTGGCACGGCGGAGGCTGGACCGGCGGCTACAAGGAGTGGATGTCGTTCATGGCGCCGGCCTTCACCGCGGCCGGCGTCACCTTCGTGACGCCCGGCTACCGGCTGGCGCCGCAGCACGTCTTTCCCGTGGGCCTCGAGGATTGCGCGGACGCCGTGGCGAAGGTGCATGCCGAGTGCCGCCACTTCGGCGGCGATCCGGCCAAGATCTTCATCGGCGGGCATTCCGCGGGCGGGCACTACGCGGCGCTGCTGGCGGTGACGCAGGGCTGGCGCGCGAAGCGCAACCTGCCGCGCGACGTGGTGAAAGGCTGTTTGCCGATCTCCGGCGTCTATCAGTTCGGCGAGGGCGCCGGGCTCTCGATGAAGCCGCGCTTCCTCGGCACCGACCCCGCCGCCGAGCGCGCGGCGAGCCCGATCCATCACATCGAGACGGCGCCGCCGTTCCTGATCGCGCATGGCGACAAGGATTTTCCGCACCTGATGATCCAGGCCGAGGCGATGGAAGCGGCGCTGCGCAAAGCCGGCGGCGCGGTCGAGCGCATCGTGCTGGCCGGGCGCGATCATTTCTCGGCCAGCCACGCCGGCGGCGAGGCTGCCGGCCCGTGGGTGCCGAAAGCGCTGGCCTGGATCGCCTCGGTTGCCACCACTCGCGAACGCGTTTCCGGATGAGCGCCGGTCCCGTCCTCGTCATCAAGGACGGCTGCGTCGTCACCGGCGACGCGAACGATACGCGCTACGAGCGCGCCGACATCGTGGTTCGCGGCAACCGCATCGCCGCCATCGGCCCCGGCGCCGGTGCCGACCATGCGGGAGCCGAGACGATCGACGCCGCCGATTCCATCGTGATGCCCGGCCTCGTCAATGCGCACATGCACAGCAACGAGGGCTTCGAGCAGGGCGCCTACGACAACCTGCCGCTCGAGCCGTGGCTGCTGCAGAGCTATCCGCCATTCGGATTTCCGCTGCTGAGCGAGGAAGACTACTACCTCCGCACGATGCTGGCGGCGGTCGAATCGATCCGCGCCGGCGTGACCACGGTGCAGGACGACTACGTCCACCTGCCCGGCACGCCCGAAGCGCAGGATGCCGCGATCCAGGCCTATCTCGACGCCGGCCTGCGCGCCTGGGTGACGGTCGATCTCTGGGACGTGGGGCTGCTCGATTGCCTGCCCTATGTGCGCTCGATCATTCCGAAGCAGATCCAGGACGAGATTCTGGCGCTGCCCTTCACGAGCACCGCGGACCAGCTCGCCCTGTTCCAGCGCCACTTCGAGAAGTGGCATGGCCGCGACGGCCGCATCCGCATCGTCATCGCGCCGTGCGGTCCGCAGCGCTGCACGCCCGTGATGCTGCGCGAGATTAAGCGCCTCGGCGAGGCGCTCGACATCCCGATCCACAGCCACACGCTCGAAACCAAGCTCCAGGCCGTGCATGCGCGCCAGCAATGGGGCAAGAGCGTCGTCGAGTATCTGAACGATTTCGGACTCTTGAGCCCGCGGCTCGCGATCGTGCACGGCATCTGGCTGTCCGACCGCGACATCGCGCTGCTCGCCGAACACGGCTGCACGGTCGTGCACAATCCGTTGAGCAATCTGAAGCTCGGCAGCGGGCTCTGCCCGGTGCGCAAGCTCCTCGACGCCGGCGTCAACGTGGCGCTCGGCACCGACGGGCTCGCCACCAGCGACACCGCCGACCTGATCGAGGCGATCCGCGCGGCGAGCCTCATCCACAAGCCCGGCACGCACGACTACGCGCAATGGGTATCGGCCGCGGACGTGTTCCGGATGGCGACGATGGGCGGCGCGCGCTCCGGCCTCATGGAGCGCGAGGTGGGCAGCCTCGAAGCCGGCAAGAAAGCCGACATCATCCTGCTCGATCGCGGCGCCTGGGGCTTCGTTCCGCTGCACGACCCGGTGCGCAATCTCGCCTTCTCGGTGACCTCGGAAGCGGTCGAAACGGTGATCGTGGACGGGCGCATCGTGATGCGCGACCGGAAGATCACGGCCTTCGACGAAGCCGCGATGCGGGGGCGCGTGCGCGAAGCCGCGGAGCGCTTCCGCCGCGAGCGGGTGCCGGCGATGCGCGCCGGCGCCAAGCGTCTCGAACCGCACATCCGCGAAATGTATTATCGCGCGGCGGGAGAGGCCTTGCCGCTCGGCGAGGCGCCGCGCCGCATCGGCGCAAACCAGCGGCAAATGGCCTGAGCGATGCGGCTTGCGAGGACCCAGCGATGACGGTGCAGAAAAAGCCGGGCGGCGGTGCGGCGCAGGGCAACGTCGCCGACGCGTTCAAGGACTTCCCGTTCTACAAGGAAGGCGCCGTTCCGCAGTATCACCGCTATCACGCCGAGGTTTCCTATCTCGACGAGCTCGAGCGCATCTGGGGCAAGCGCTGGGGCGCCCAGGGCATCGGGCGGCTGCGCGAAGTGGCGATGGTGAAGCCGACCGAATCCGAAGTGCTTCAGCTTTACGAGCAGGATTCGGCCTTCTTCGTGTTCAACGGCATCGCGCCGAAGCTCGACCTGATGCGCGCGCAGCATCACGGCCTCGCGAAGCTCTACGAGAGCCTCGGCATCAAGGTGCACGAGCTGCGCTGGGCCGACGATCCGCCGCGCTCGGCCTACGGACCGATGAAGCGCGGCGTCTCGGCCGCGGCCGGCTTCGTCATCAATGGCGGCGCCATCATCCCGCGCGAGGCAACTCCGTACTGGCGCGGGCGCTCGCGCTACGTCGCCAAGGCGCTGATGGAGCTCGGCTGCCCGATTCTCTACACGGTGCACGGCAAGGGCGTGTGCGAGATCGGCGCCTCGGTGCGCATGAGCGACGATTTCATCGTGCTGATGCTCTCGACCGACTGCAACCGCGAGGGCGCCGAGCAGGTGATCCCGGTGCTGCAGCGCTCCGGCTACAAGCGCGTGCTGCTCTCGGCCAGCCCGGGCCCGCTCTACGACTACCACGAGGAAGTGCCTGGCTGGATGCACGCCGACATGTGGATCATGCCGCTCGATGCCAGGCTCGCGCTGATCTATCCGCCCTGGTGCGATTACCAGACGATCCGCGACCTGCACGAGATCGGCTATACGCTGATCGAGGCGCCGCGCGAGGAAGTGAATCTCTTCCCGACCAACGGCATCACGATCGAGCCGCGCAAGGTGATCATGAACGCGAGCGCGGTGAAGACGCGCCGGCTGCTCGAGCAGCACAAGGTCGAGGTCATTCCCATCGAATACGACGAAGTGCACAAATACGGGGGCGGAGTCCGCTGCAACACGATGCAGCTCGTCCGCGACCCCGGTCCGTGCACGTTCGCCGCATAGCGCCGCCGAAGAGCGCTTCGTGCCGTGCCTTCAACCAAGCAGGGAGAGAGTACCGTGATCCGGAAACTGAGTATCGCCATGGCCGCCGCCGCGCTGTTTGCCGCGCCGGCCGCCGCCCAGAACATCAAGATCGGCTTTTCGCTCGCCAAGACCGGCCTGTTCGCGCAGGCCGTGCCCTCGCAGCTCAACGCCTACGAGCTGTGGCGCGAGCAGGTGAATGCGAAAGGCGGCCTCGACGTCGCCGGCAAGAAGCGCATGGTCGAATTCGTGCAATACGACGACCAGTCGAACCCCGGCAACGCCGTGAAGATCTACGAGAAGCTCATCACCGACGACAAGGTGGAGCTGCTGCTGGCGCCGTGGGGCACGCCGCACCACTTCGCGCTCGCGCCGGTGCTCGAGAAGTACAAGTTCCCCATGGTCGGCAACACGGCCGCCTCGGTGCAGCTGCGCGAGATCAAGCCCGGCTACATCTGGTTCCCGACCTCGGCCATCCCCGACAAGATGGCCACGGAGCTGGCCGCGATGGCCAAGGCCAACGGCTACAAGACGGCCGGCATCGTCGCCAACGTTCTGCCGCTCGCGAAAGAGATCAAGGCGTCGCTCGTCCCGGCGCTGCAGAAGGCCGGCATCGCGGTGAAGGTGAGCGAGGAGTATCCGCCCGACATCAAGGACATGACGGCGATCCTCACCAAGGTGAAGGCGGCCGCGCCCGACGCCCTCTTCGTCCTCTCCTACCCGAGCGATTCGGTGCTTTACGCGAAGCAGGCGAAGGAGCTCGGCATCGCGGCGCCGTTCCAGTTCGTCGCGGTGGGCCCGGCCATCGATTTCTACTCGAAGGTCGTCGGCCCCTCGGCGAACGGCCTCGTGACGATGGGCCACTGGTCGCCGGCCAAGGCCGATTGGAAGCGCGCGAAGCCCTTCTTCGACGCCTATGTGAAGAAGTTCAACGAGAAGCCCGACTATCTCGACTCGGTGCTCGCCTACATGTCGGCCGAAATCCTCGAGCAGGCCGTCGCCAAGGCCGGCACGAACAAGGAGAAGCTGCGCCAGGCGATCGCGACGATGACCTTCGACACGATCAACGGCCCGGTGAAGTTCCAGGGCGTGCAGAACGCGATCACGCCGACCGCGTTCCTGCAGATCCAGGGCAGCGACCTGCAGATCGTGTGGCCGAAATCGATCGCCACCAGCGCGTTCAAGGCGAAGACCGGCTGGTAGCTCTCTGAGGCCGGCGCCCGGAACCCGGGCGCCGGCCGCGGGGGTTCCTTTCGAGCAATTCCTTGTCGTCCCCGCGCAAGCGGGGACCCATCTCTCCAGCGACGTGCGATCGTCGTCAGGCTCCATTTCGCGCCCGGCTCCTTCAGTGATCAGCCGCCCGTCTGGCAGATGGAGCAGACGGCGCAGAATCGCTACGCCTGGGTATGGTTTGTGGCCGCGGCGCTCATCCTGCTCGACGGACTGGCGGCATTCATCCGCGCCGCGCGTCCCTATTCGCGTTCGGTCCCCAAAGCCACGACCTACCTTTACAAGCCCCCCTTGGCGCTTTCGCCCGCGCTGGCCGGGGAAATTTACCCGACCGTGTTGCGCAGTTCAGTGAGCCGTCTCGAACAATTCGCGGCGTGCCCGTTCCGGTTCTTTGTGCATTCCGGTTTGCGCGCAGAGGAGCGGGTGTTGTTCGAAC
>CAZUYG010000011.1:0-16079 GCA_964624265.1 uncultured Candidatus Odyssella sp. | reverse complement strand
CGAGCAGCGTCTTGAACGTGCCGGCCTTGGCGGCGACGTCGACGCTGGTAGTCGACGCCATCGGCCGGACCGGCGCCGGCCCTGGCGACATCGTCGACATGGTCGAGCAGGCGCCAACGGCGGCGCTCACGAACACGGCGGCGGCGATACGCGTGACAATCCGCAACATTCTTCATCTCCCTGGTTTTGCTGCGTCCACGCGGCTTACGCAGCGCCGGACCGGGCGGATGACGACAAAATCGCGCAGGCGGCGCCGCGCTTGCTCCCGGCCGTGAATCTACCGTACGTTTCGGACACTGCGGTTCGGGAGGAGCCCGCCCCAATGTCGGCATGAGCATTCGCGCGCGGCTGCTGTTGCTGGTGACCCTGGCAACGCTGATTCCCGGCCTTCTCATCGGCATTCGCTTCTTCGCCGAGCGGTCCGCCGCCATCGACATGGCGATCGAAGGACTCTCCGTCGCCGCGCGCGCGATCGCCGACGACATCGACGAGAAGATCCAGGGCACCGCGCAGCTCCACTACGGCCTTACGCGCGCCCGCGACCTCGATACCGGCGACCGCGCGGCCTGTTCGGCGTTTCTCGGCGCCGTGCTCGCAACGCATCCGCAGTTCACCGGCATCCTCACGATCAACCCCGACGGGCGGCTGTTCTGCGATTCGCTCAACACCGGGCGCGCGCTCGATCTCAACGACCGCGATTATTTCGTGCGGGCCAAGTCGATGACGGAGGGCGTGGCGATGCAGCCCGCCTTCGGGCGGCTCACCGGCATTTCCGTGCTGCAGATCGCCCATCCGGCGCGCGACGCTTCGGGCCGGCTCAAATTCGTGCTGCTGGCGTCGCTCAACCTGAAGCAGCTCGTCGAATCCTACGTGAAGCAGTATCCCGACAACGAAATCCTGCTGATCGACCGGCAGGGCACCGTCGTCATCTGGGCGCCGGGGCAGGATCGCGCCGCGCTCATGGGCACGTCGGTCGCGAACTCCGAGCTCTTCCGGCTCGCGGCTGCGCCTGAACGGGCCGGCGTCCGCGAAATCGCCGGCGCGCGCGGGCGGCTCAGGGTCTGGGCCGCCGCCGCCGGAAACCCCGCGCGCGACAGCGGCCTGCGCGTCCTGGTCAGCGCGCTCAAGTCCGATCTCGTCGCGCCCGCGAACCGCCGTCTCATGCAGGATCTCGCCCTCTTGGCAGGGCTCTCGGCGATCATGTTCGTCGCCGTCTGGGTGATGGCCGACATCAGCATCCGCCGTCAGGTCGCGCGCATCGGCGAGCTGGCGACGAAACTCGGTCAGGGCGATCTCGCCGCGCGCATACCGCCGCCCCACCCGCGCGGCGAGCTCGGCGAACTCATGGCCGTGCTGAACCGCAGCGCCGAATCGCTCGGCGCGCAGCGCGCCGCGATCGAGGAGCTCGACCGAAAGCTGCGCCAGGCGCAGAAGATGGAAGCTGTCGGCCAGCTCACCGGCGGCGTCGCGCACGATTTCAACAACCTGCTCACCGTCATCATCGGCAATTCCGAACTGGTCGCGGAGGGCCTCAAGGACAGGCCGCGCCTCCGGCAGATGGTGGCAATGACGGTCAAGGCCGCGGAGCGCGGCGCCGAACTCACCGGCCGGCTGCTCGCCTTCTCGCGGCGGCAGCCGCTCGATCCCAGCCCCACCGACGTCAACCGCCAGATTGCCGACATGGATCCGATGCTGCGCCGCACGCTCGGCGAGCACGTCGAGATCGAGCTGGTGCGCGGCGGCGGCCTGTGGAACGCCATGATCGATCCCGGCCAGCTCGAGAACGCCATCCTCAATCTCTGCCTCAATGCGCGCGATGCGATGCCGAAAGGCGGGCGCCTCACGATCGAAACCGCCAATGCGCATCTCGACGCCGCCTACGCGGCGAGTCAGACCGAGGTTGAGCCGGGTCAGTATGTCATGGTCGCGGTCTCGGATACCGGCACCGGCATGGACGCGGCCACTCTGGAGCGCGCGTTCGAGCCGTTTTTCACGACGAAAGATGTCGGCAAGGGCAGCGGGCTCGGACTCAGCATGGTCTACGGCTTCGTGAAGCAGTCGCGCGGCCATGTCCGCATCTATTCGGAGCCGGGCCACGGCACGACCGTGAAGCTCTACCTTCCGCGCGCCACGGCAGAAGATGCGGCCGCCTCACCCGCGCCGCCGCCCAGCCTGCAGCGCGGCAGCGGCCGGATTCTCCTGGTCGAAGACGACGCGCTCGTGCGCGGAAATGCGGCCGAACAGCTCCGCAGCCTCGGCTACGACGTCGTGGAGGCGCGGAACGGACCCGAGGCGCTGGCCGCGCTCGAGCGCGGCGAGCCGGTGGACCTCTTGTTTACCGACGTCGTGATGCCCGGCGGCATGAATGGCCGCGCGCTTGCCGAGGCAGCGCAGAAACTGCGTCCCGGCCTGCCGGTGCTGTACACGTCGGGCTACACGGAAAATGCGATCGTGCACCACGGGCGCCTCGACCGCGGGGTCGATTTGCTCGCCAAGCCCTATCGCCTGCAGGAGCTGGCGGCGAAAATCAGCGCCGTCCTGCGCGGCGCCGGCAGGGCTCGATAGAGGTCGATCCGCCCGGCGCGCGGGCACTCGCTCAAATGGGAAAGGGGGGCCGAGGCCGCCGCCTTGCCCGCCGGCGCGATTGGCCGCGGGACGCGCGGGTGAACGCGACCAAATGCGCAGTGGCGGGCGCGATACCGGAACGCCGCCCATGGACGCCGCGCCGTTCGTCGAGGCGCCGGCGGCGGGCCGTTGAGCAGGGCTGGCCGCGGCGGCTCCGTCAGCGTTTCAGCGCCAGCGTCACGCCGTCGGAAATCGGAACGAGGCACATCGTCACGCGCTCGTCCTTGCGGATCTTGGCATTGAGGCGCTTGATCGCCCGCGTATCGGCATCGTTGCGCTTCGGATCGGCGACGCTGCCGCCCCACAGCACGTTGTCCACCGCGATGAGGCCGCCCCGGCGCAAGAGCTTCAGGCAGCCTTCGTAGTAGGCGTCGTAGTTAGATTTGTCGGCGTCGATGAACGCGAAGTCGAAGCGGCCGGCCTCGCCGGCGGCCAGAAGCGCCTTCACGGTCTCCGTCGCGGGGCCGATGCGAAGATCGATCTTGTCCGCCACGCCCGCACGCTCCCAGAACTTGCGGCCCACCGCGGTGTAGTCTTCGCTCACGTCGCAGGCGAGGATGCGCCCCTCCGGCGGCAGCGCGAGCGCGACGCTGAGAGCGCTGTAGCCGGTGAACACGCCGATCTCGATGCACCGCTTCGCGCCGATCGCCTGCGCGAGCAGCGCCATCAGCGCCCCTTGCGGCGCCCCGATCTGCATGCCGCCCATCGGCATCTTCGCCGTGGCCGCGCGTAACGCCTTCTGCGCCGGGTGCTCGCGCATGCCGTTGGCCAGGATGTAGTCGTTGAGCCGGTGTTCGATGCGGGTCTGCTTGATGCGGGCCATGATTCCCTCTTCGGTCTGCGGCGCCCCGCGATCTAGGGCGCCCTTGTCCGGAAGGCCAGCGCGCGCGCCGCGCAGGCCGGTTGCGCCCTGTGAAGTACATCACAGCCTTCCCGTGGCGGCCGTCACTGCGCGTCCGGGGTCGTCCCACTAGGTTCCCGCCCGTGATCGGCGACGCGCATGGGCGCGCGCCGCAAACCAGCAAGGGACGACCCAACCATGTTCCGTTTCACCCGTACGCTCTGGCGCACTTGTATCGCGGCCGCCGCCGCCCTCTCGTTCATGGCGGGCGTGGCCCACGCCGCTTCCACCGTCGGCAAAGACACGCGCAAGGTCGAGATCGTCATCGACAAGAAGACCCAGCGCATGACCGTCCTCGTCGGCGGCGAGAAGCGCCACGAATTCGCCGTTTCCACCGGCCGCGTAGGCTACGACACGCCGGTGGGCACGTTCCGCCCGTCGAGCATGCACAAGATGGCGATCTCGGTGAAATACGGGAACACGCCGATGCCGCACACGATCTTCTTCACGCGCGTCGGCCACGCGATCCATGCGACGACGGCGGTCCGCCAGCTCGGCCGCCCGGCCTCGCACGGCTGCATCCGCCTTTCGCCCGAGAACGCGAAGCTGCTCTATCAGCTCGTGCAGCAGATGGGCCTCGAGAACACGTCGATCCGCATCGTGTAGGCGTGCGGCGCGTCTGATTTCCGCGTCATGCTGAGCGGCCCCGCGCCGGGGCCGCGAAGCCTCTCTGGCCCTCGCGCGCGCGGCGCCCCCACCCGCTGCCGCGCCGGGCCGTCCTGTCGAGAGATGCTTCGCCGCCGCGCCACCGGGCACGGCGCTCAGCATGACGGAGGGCGGTCGAACCGCCTGCTACAAACGTTGGACTTCCATCGAGAATTTCGCGGCGCGTGCCGCCGGTCACAGCGCCGCGCGCGGCCGCCGCGTAGGCTCTCGTCCTGACAGGATTTCACGAGCGACGGAATCCGAAAGGAACACGAGTCCCATGGCACGAATCCGCGAAATCGATCTCGATCTCACCCTCGATACGCCGGAGGCGCCGCTCGCGCGCCGCGCCGGCGAGCCGCCGGCCGCCGTACGGCCGGCCGCCGACGCGCGACCGCCCGATGCGCCGGCGGCCGGCCCGCTGAACCCGGCGCTCGACGACGTGCGCGCCGATCTCGCCGGCGGCGTCTATGCGCCGGTTCCGGCGAACCTCACGGTCATCGGCACGGCCGGCAACGACTTCCTCATGGGCGGCGACGGCAACGACGTGATGCGCGGCCTCGGCGGCGACGATTTCATCATCGGCGGCGCCGGCAACGACAGCATCTCGGGCGATGCCGGCAACGACATGATCTTCGGCGGCGACGGCAACGACCAGATCAACGGCAACGACGGCGACGACCTGCTGCGCGGCAATGCCGGCAACGATTCGATCTGGGGCTCCGCCGGCAACGACATCGTCGAGGGCTCGGAAGGCGACGACCGCGTCGAGGGCGGCGCCGGCCAGGATTTCGTTTCGGGCGGCGCCGGCAACGACACGGTGCGCGGCAATGACGATGCCGACGTGCTCGACGGCGGCGCCGGCAGCGACCGGCTCGACGGCGGCAAGGGCCAGGACACGCTCACCGGCGGCGAGGGCCGCGACTATTTCATCGCCGGCCCCGACGACGTGACCTGGAACGCCCATTCGCATGTCTGGGACGTGGTCACGGACTTCAATCCCTACGGCAGCACCGATCGCGACTGCCTCGACCTGCGTCTGATCATGGACCGGACGACGTTCACCGGAACGACGGCGCAGCAGGCCTACGATCAGGGCTATCTTCGACTGAGCCAGTACCAGCACATCGACGATTACGGCAACGTCACCTACGGTACCATCGTCGTCGTCGACCAGAACGGCGCCGAGGCGAACGTCCACGGCGCCGGCATCGCCAACGTGTTCCTGCTCGAGGGCGTCCAGCCCGGCGAGATCAGCTTCACGGCGTTCGCCGGGCACTTTCTCGTGTGAGCCGGGTCGCTGCGGGGGCAGGGCTGACTGCCCCCGCAGCGCGAGCCCTCGCGGGTGTGATCGCGTTCACAGGTCGCCGGTGACCGCAGTCACTGCGGATCGCGACTGCCCGCCTTAGGATGCGGGCAAATCCCGGCGCCGCGCCCCGACAGGGGGCCCGCCTCAACCAATCGAACGGGGCACTGCAATGTTCGCGTTTCTCGGCAAATGCATCCGGCCGCTCCGCGTCTTGAAAGGCGCGGTGGTGACGCTGGCCGCCATCCTGATCCTCACCGGCGGCGCGCAGGCGCGCGGCACGGCGGGCCCCGATCAGGGCCGGATCGTCATCCAGATCGACAAGTCCACGCAGCGTATGACCGTCTTCGTCGACGGCGAGAAGCGCCACGTGTTCAAAGTGTCCACCGGCAAGCAGGGCCACGCGACGCCGAGCGGCTCGTTCCGCGTGCTGCTGATGAAGGAAATGCACCACTCGCGCAAATACGACAACGCGCCGATGCCGAACTCGATCTTCTTCACGAACAACGGCCACGCGATCCACGCGACGACGTCGGTGCGCAATCTCGGCCGCCCGGCCTCGCATGGCTGCGTGCGCCTCTCGCCGCGCGACGCCAAGGCGCTCTACGACCTCGTCGAACGCACCGGCAAGGGCGGCGTGACGATCAGGATTTCGTAGCGCGCCAGCGCTTCACGCACGAACGTTCACGGACCGGAGGCGCGCCGCCCCGGTCCGTGTTCGTTTGCGCGGGCTAGAGCGTCCGCCCGCCGATATCGACCGCCACCTTCTCGCGGACGCGCTCGATCGCGCGGAACGAATCGACGAGGCGGCCCTTTTCCATGCGCGACATCGTGCGCAACGGCACGTGATTGCCGACCGTGCGCCCCGCCTTGAAGTCGGAAAGCTGCTGGCGCAGCAGCAGGCGCGTGATGTGGCGGAACGCGCCTTGGAGTTCGTCCTGCTCGTCGCGGCTCAACACGCCCTTCTCGGCGAGGCCGTCGATGCGGCCGGCGGTCGAGGTTGCCGGCACGCGATGGAGCAGGGCGAGGATGCGCACCGAATCCACCAGCGGCAGCGTGCCGCGGTATTTGAGGTTGATCTCGCCGCGCCGGTCGCCGTCGGTGCGGATGCGGCCGAACCAGCCGAGGCCGGTCGCATAGTCCTTCTGCAGGTCCTCGATGTCGCGCAGGAAATTGCGGTTCTCGGCGATCAGCGGCGTCACGAAGCCGCGCAGCTCGTCGGCATAGGCGGTCTCGCCCCAGGCGGGCACGAAATCGAAGAAGATGTCGGCGAAGCGCGCGCTGTGGCCCATGCGCTGGCGGAACCACACCTGCATCTGGTCGCGCCACTGAGTCCGTGTCTTGCGCCACAGCGGGTTCGTGGCCATCACGAAGCCCTTGCAGAACGGAATGCCGACCGCGTCGAGTGCCTTCGTCATCCGTTCGGCGAATTCGATGAACCAGGCGTCGACGGCGCCGTGCGCGTCGTCGGGGTAGTCGTCGAGGATGAAGCCGTTGTCCTGGTCGGGATAGAGATAGTTCTCGCCGCGCCCGCCCGAGCCCATCACGATGATGCAGAAGCGCACCGGCGGGCCGCCCCAGCCGCCCTCGCGCATCTCGGCGAGCAGCAGCGCGGCGATGCGGGCGTAGATGTCGCGGTTCACGTCGGTGAGGAGAGACTGGATCTCCGGCGCGGGCAGGAACTCGTCGAACAGGGCGTCGGCCAGCGCCACCTGCGCGCGCTTCACGGCCTTGAGCCCTTCCAGCGTTTCGTCGTGCGTGAGCTGGTCGATCAGCTCCACCATGCCGGCGATCGCGCCGGCATAGGCGCGGTGCAGATCGAGCACCCCGGCGATGCGTCCGTCCGCGCCGGTCATCGGCATGTGGCGCAGCCGCCGCCGGCGCATCCGCGCGATCGCGTGGTAGACGTAATCGTCGGCGCGGATCGAATCGACCGGCGCCGTCATCACCGCGGTCACCGGCGTTTCGGGCGCGAGCTTGAAGGCGACGCGGCGCACCACGTCGTGCTCGGTCACGATCCCGAGCGTGCGCCCGCCATCGTCCACGACCAGCGCCGCGGAAGCCCGCTCCGCCGCCATCGCCTCCACCGCCTCGCGCACCGTGGCGGCGGCGCCCACCCGCGCCAGCGGCGCCACGGCCTCGTCGCCGGCGCGGCGGCGGAAGATGGCGGTGAGCGAATGCATGGCGCTGCTATGCCGCCGCGCGCGCCATCAGCTCGGCGCGCACCGGCTCCGGCTCCAGCGCGTCGTAGAGCTTGGCGGCGAAACCCGCGAAGCCGAACCGCACCGCGCCGTCCACCAGTTCGCGGTCCTTCTTCGGATTGTCGGAATGCACCGGCATCAGCACGTAGAGCCGCTCGGCCGCGACCGCGGCGATTTCGTTCGGCGCCTTGGGCGGCGCCAGCCGCGCCTGCGCGAGCCGCGCCGCGATCCGGGTCAGCACGTCGTCCCACCCGGACGGCCGGTGCGCCGGCCGCTCGTAGCGCTCGAGGATCGCGCGCGCCATGCCGGCGAGGGCCGCCGCCACACGCTCCGCGGCCGTCGCCTCGGGCGGGCGCACTTTCCCCTCGACCGCGACGAGCATGTCCTCGACCAGCGCGGCGAACGATTCCCACCGGCACTTGCGCATCTCGTCGAGAAACGAGTCCTGGTACATCATGTATTGGTGCGAATAGGCGAAGGTATTGCGCGAGAACTCGAGGCTCGTGCGCTGGGCGAGATACGAAGCCTGGCTGGAAACAAAATCCCGCACCGCGTCGGCGGTACGCAGCTTCGGCTGGAAAAAGTAATCGCGAAGGCGTTGGAGCATCGGAGGGTCCACGGAGACTGCGCGCAACTTTGACGCAGGACGGGCGTCGCCCATTGAAAGCGGCCCGAGCCTTATAGCATCCTGTCCCATAACAAAGAGAAGAAGCTGTAGGGAGCGAAACGTACCGGGCGGGCTCGATCCGCAAAATGCGGGCGTTTCCTCGGGAGAACCTTAGGCTTTTCGATCCGGCGCGCTCCCCGCGCGCCGCGATACCCGCATTTGGAGGGAAACCATGGCGGAAACGGCCGGCTCAGCGCCCCAACAGGTGCTCTCGCGCGAAAAGATGCAGAGCTACTGGGCGCGCACCTCGAAGCTCATGTGGATGATCCTGATCCTCTGGTTCATCTTCAGCTTCGGCATCCATCTGTTCGCGCCGTCGCTCAACAAGATCAAGATCATCGGGTTCCCGCTCGGCTTCTACATGGCCGCGCAAGGTTCGCTGATCGCCTTCGTCGCCCTCTGCTTCTGGAACGCAAAGGCCCAGAACAAGATCGACGAAGAGTTCGGCGTTTCCGACGAATAAGCGCGGAACAGGGGGAATACGGCCATGAAGCTCGAAGGCGGCTTTCTTCAGAACCTCGGCAAGGTTTACGGCATCTACACCGGCGTGTTCATCGGCTCCACGATCCTGCTCGGGATCCTGGAACAGGTCGGCGTGCCGAACAAAATCATCGGCTACTGCTTCATCTTCCTGACGATCGGCGTCTACGCGCTGATCGGCTGGCTCTCGCGCACCGCGCAGCTCGGCGAATACTACGTCGCCGGCCGGTCGGTGCCCGCGTTCTACAACGGCATGGCGACCGGCGCGGACTGGATGAGCGCCGCCTCGTTCATCGGCATGGCCGGCTCGCTCTATTTCGGCGGCTATGGCGGCCTGGCGTTCGTGCTCGGCTGGACCGGCGGCTACGTCCTCGTCGCCGTGCTGATGGCGCCGTATCTGCGCAAGTTCGGCCAGTACACGGTGCCGGACTTCTTCTCGGCGCGGTACGGCGGCAACCTCGCGCGCTTCATCGCCGTGCTGGTGCTGATCTGCGCCTCGTTCACCTACGTCGTCGCCCAGATCGTCGGCGTCGGCATCATCACGCAGCGCTTCCTCGACATCGGCGCCGTCGATATGGGCTTCATCCATATGAGCGGCTTCCAGGTGTCGTGCTTCGTCGGCCTGCTCGGCATCCTCGTGTGCTCGATGCTCGGCGGCATGAAGGCGGTGACCTGGACCCAGGTGGCCCAGTACATCATCCTCATCATCGCCTACCTCGTGCCGGTCGTTTATCTCTCGGCCAAGGTCACGGGCGTGCCGGTCCCGCAGATCATGTACGGCCAGGTGCTCGAGAAGATCGCGGTCTTCGAGCAGACCCTGAACGTGCCTTTGCCGTCGCGCCACACGTCGGCGTTCATGACGGCCGACGGCGGGGTCAACATGACGGCGGCGATCAACTACTTCGCGTTGATCTTCTGCCTGATGCTCGGCACCGCCTCGCTGCCACACATCCTGATGCGCTACTTCACCACGCCGTCCGTGCGTCAGGCGCGCGAGTCGGTGGGCTGGTCGATCTTCTTCATCTTCCTGCTCTACTTCACGGCGCCGGCCTACGCGGCTTTCGCGAAGTACGAGGTCTATCAGAACGTCGTCGGCCAGCAGATCTCCCAGCTTCCGGGCTGGGTGGCGAGCTGGGGCAAGATCGGCCTCGCGGGCGCCTGCGATGCGGCCAATGCCGCCACGCAATACGCCCTCTGCGCCGGCGTGAAGGGCAACGCCGACGGCATCCTGCAGCTCTCGGAGTTCCGCCTGCACACCGACGCGGTCGTGCTGGCGACGCCCGAGATCGCGGGCCTGCCGTACGTGATCTCCGGCCTGATCGCGGCCGGCGGTCTCGCCGCGGCGCTCTC
Source organism: uncultured Candidatus Odyssella sp. (assembly GCA_964624265.1). Classification (GTDB taxonomy): domain Bacteria; phylum Pseudomonadota; class Alphaproteobacteria; order Bin65; family Bin65; genus SBBV01. The sequence goes on along the minus strand of CAZUYG010000011.1, from coordinate 5,904 downwards.
CACCGCCGACGGTCTGCTGCTCGCCATCGCCAACGCGCTCAGCCACGACATCTACTACCGCATGGTCGATCCCAAGGCGGATACCAAGCGGCGGCTGGTCGTCTCGCGCGTCCTGCTGCTGGTCGTGGCGGTCATCGCGGCCTACGTGTCGGGCACGCTCGGCGCGAACATCCTGTTCCTCGTGTCGTGGGCGTTCTCCATCGCCGCATCGGGCCTGTTCGCGGGCCTCGTGCTCGGCATCTGGTGGAAGCGCACGAACACGGCGGGCGGGCTCGCCGGCCTGATCTTCGGCTTCGGCATGTGCCTGTTCTTCCTGATCACGACCGAGTTCTACGGTCCGTGGCTGAAGGGCATGCTCGGCGACGCCGTGACGATCGTGAAGATCCGCGGCCGCGATGTGGCCTATGTCTGGGGCATCAACAACATCTCGGTCGGCATCTTCGGCATCCCGGCGGCGTTCCTGGCGCAGGTTATCGTGACGCTGTTCACGCGGCCGGCCCCGCAGGCGATGCAGGACTTCATCGACTCGATCCGCGTTCCCGCCGGCAATGTGCGGCTCGTCTCCGCCGACCACGCCGTCAAGGAATAGCGGCTCCAACCGTGCCGAAGGGAGCAGGGGCCGTCCGGCCTCTGCTCCTTTTCTTTGCGGCGTGCGCACCCTAGAGTCGCGCGACCGCCGCTCAGCGCGCCATGACCACCGATCAACCCGATTTTTTCTGGGGCTATCTGCCCTTCTGGATCGTCAATTACGGGCTCGCGCTCGTGATGTGGTGCTGCGTCGGCCGCTTCTTCCTGTTCTTCTTCGTGGCCGGGCGGCAGCCGAACAATTACATCTGGCGCTCGTTCGTGGCCCTCACCGAATGGTGGGTGCGCCCGGTCGCCTATGTCACGCCGCGGCTCGTCAATCCGTTCTACATGCCGCTGGTCGCCGCGTTCTGGATGTATGCGCTGCGCGTGGCGCTGTTCCTCACCCTGCGCCTCTGGGGCATGACCCCCAGCCTCGGCGCGACGACGCCCTGAAGCGATGTCGCGCGGAACGCTGTTCGCCGCGATCTGCGGACTGGCCGTCCTCAACGGCCTCGCCCCGATCTTCGGCCTGAAGTCGATCGCCTTCGCGATCGTGTGGGTGCTGCGGAATTTCTGGCTACCCACCTGGATCGACAGCGCGCCGGTCGCGATCTATCTGGCCTGCCTGATCGCGGGAACGCTGGTGCTGCTGCTCGGCGGCATTCCGGCCGCCCTTTACGAGCGGCTCTGGTTGGGCGAGCGCCGCAGCGACGTGCCGATGTATATCTGGCTCGCGGCCTGCGGGCTGCTGACCGCACTTTCGCTTTCGCCGGCCTAGGCGCGGCCGGTCCCGAAGGATTGATCGGCGCCGGGGGCTGACGAAACGCGCGCCCCGTGCGTATTCTTCGGGGCTTCGCGTCCAGGGGCCGCCGATGGTCGAGCTCGAAACCCTGCGCCGGTACGCCGACATCGTGATCCGCCGCGCCTGCGGGTTCGGAACCCTCGCGATCACGACCACCATGGTGGGCTTCGCCGGGGAGCCCGGGCTCTCCATGCGTTGCGGCGCGGTCATGTTCGGCCTGATGGCGGCGATCCTCGTCATCAAGGCCGGCACGGCGCCGCGCAACAATTACCGGCGCACCGAGATCTGGCTGTTCATCAAGAACGAGCCGCCGGCATTGCCGCCCGAGCGCCTTCAGCAGCTGATCGGCGGCGTTATGGCGGATCGCTGCATCTGGCACGCCAAGGTCGCGGCGGGCATCGGGGCGGCGCTGTTCGCGTTCGCGCTTGTCCTGCGCTTCGCCGCAGGCCTTTAGAGCGCGGCTATTCCTCGGGCTCGGTGGTGAATTGCAGCGGGAACCCCTGCGCGCGGCCCGCTTCGGTGGCCTCGCTGGCCTTGGTTTCGGCCACGTCGCGGGGATAAACCGAGACGACGCAGGCGCCGCGCCGGTGCGCAGTCATCATCACCTTGTATGCCGTGTCCTCGCCCATGCGGAACACGCGTTTCAGAACGGTGATGACGAACTCGCGCGGCGTGTAGTCGTCGTTGAGTAGGATGACCTTGTGCAGGCGCGGGCGCTCGGTCTTGAGCGCGGGCCTGACGCGCGGGGTGGTGACGGTGTCGGCCATGCGGGCCTTCCGTGCCGGGGGAGGCCGCCAGCATAGCCGCTTCCCGCGCCCGTTTGCACCCGCCGGTCAGCGCAGGGACATGAGTCGGCGCATCAAGGCCCCGTCCACGAAGATCGTCGGCCGCCGCGGCATGATCGACGAGCGCTCGACGCCGATGTCCGCGAGCTGCGCGTCGGTCAGCTCCGGCAGTGCCTGCGGCCGGGTCGCGGCGCCCCCGGACCGGGCACCAAATCCGGCAGCCGCCGCGATGATCCAGCGGAGCAAACCTGCGCGGCGAACGATGGACATGGCGTAAGACATGATCGGTCTCCTCGATGGCCTTTGCGTGATGGGGAGACTGTGCCGGATGGGCGTGCAGCCGCTGTCGAAGCCGGCGTGAAATCGCCTGTGCGCTGGCACGCGGGCGCGTGAAATCGGCGTTAAATCGTCGATCAAACGTGATATTTTTAGCCTTGGAGGCGACGATCCTTGGTTACACCTCGCATTCGCATCTTGGGCGGGCTCGAGATCCGCACGGCCGCAGGCGCGCCCGCGGCGCTGCCGACGCGGAAAACGGCGCTGCTGATTGCGGCGCTGGCGCTGGCGCGCGAGAAGGGCGTGCGACGCGAAGCGCTGAGTGAAGCGTTCTGGCCCGGACGCGGCGAGACGCAGTCACGGGGCAGCCTTCGTCAGTCGCTGGCCGCCGCGCGGCGCGCTCTCGAACCCGACGGCGCGGCGCTCGTCATCGAGGGCGATGCGCATCGGCTGCGTCTGTCGGGCGACGCCGGTGCGGTCGATGCGTGGCGTTTTCTGCAACTCGTGACGGATAACGCACCCGCTGGCCTGGCCAAGGCGGCAGCGCTGTATCAAGGCGACATACTGGCCGGAGACGCGCTGCCCGATCCGCTCGATGCGTGGTTCGCGCCCTATCGGCGCGAGTACCGCCAAAAGGCGCTTGCGCTCGCGGAGAGGCTGAGCGCGCTGCCCAACGCAGCCGAGGTCGCGGACGAAGGCGAGGCGCTGGCTGAACGGCTATTGTCGGCCGACCCCGCCGCCGAAGAGGCCCATCGCGCACTGATCCGGATTCATCTTGCGCGGGGTCAGGACAATGCCGCGCGGCGGCAGTTCCAACTCTGCAGCGAAGCGCTACAGCGCGAACTCGGCACGCAGCCGGAGGCCGCGACGGCGGCCTTGCTGACCGCCAAGCTGCCGTCGCCGGCGTCTGTGCCCGCGGCAGGCGGGCCGCCGCGACGCGATGCGGAGCGCCCCTCGGTGATCGTGATGCCGTTCGACAATCTGAGCGGCGAGGCGGACGGCTATTTCGTCGACGGCGTGGTGGAGGAGATCACCGCCGCGCTCTCGCGCGTGCGCGATTTCTTCGTCATCGCGCGTCAATCGGCCTTCACCTACAAGGGTCGCTTCGCCGACGTCCGCGAGATCGGGCGCGAACTCGGCGTGAACTACGTCGTCGAGGGAACGGTGCGGCGCGGCGGCGACCGGCTCCGCATCTCGGTGCAACTCGTCGACGCCGAATCGCGCGCGCAGCTCTGGGCCGACCGCTACGAAGGCGTCACGAACGACATCTTCGAATTCCAGGACCGCATCGCCGCGCAGGTCGCCGGAGCGATCAACCCGGCGGTCCGCAAGGCCGAGATCGATGCCGCGCGCCGCAAGCCGCCGGACAATCTGCGCGCATACGACCTCGTTCTGCGGGCCTATCCGAAGATTTGGGGCGCGAGCGCACATGACAATCACGAAGCAATCGCGCTGCTCACCAGGGCGATCGCGGAATCGCCGCAGTATGGCCGCGCCCACGCGCTGCTGGCGTGGTGCTATGCGCAGGATGTCGTGTATCTCTGGTCCGATGATCCCGAGGACAAGCGCAGGAAGGCTGGGGAGGCCGTCGAGGCGGCGGCGGGGCTCATCGACGACGACCCGACGGCCCTGGCGGCGGTCGGATCGGCGCTCAGCCAGTGCCTCGAGGATCTCGACCGCGCCGCGACATTCATCGAAGCAGCGCTGGCGCTCGATCCGAACAATGCCTGGGCCTGGGCGCGCTATGGGTGGCTGGCGATCTATCGCGACGAGCCGGACGCGGCGAAAGAGCGCTTCGAGCGTTCGCTGGCTTTGAGTCCGCTCGATCCGCTCGGCTACAACGTCCGGATCGGCATCACGTCGGCGCTCGCCCTCAAGGAGGATTACGCGCAGGCGGCCCGGCTGCTGCGCGACATCCTGCACAAGCATCCCGGCGTCACATGGGTCCACCGGCAGATGGCGTACGTCGCCGCTCTGGCCGGCGATCTGGAGACGGCGCGCGAATCGATTCGCCTGCTGCTGGCCGCGCATCCCGACGCGTCGATCGCTCTCATGCAGGCCTGCCATCCGACGCGCAACGTGCCCCGCATCTTCGCGCCGATGCTCGAAGGCTGGCGCCTCGCCGGCCTTCCGGAACGCTGATCGCAGCCGCTCCGGGCGGCCGCGCACGCCGCGCCTCCTGCGCCCGGCGCGGGGCGGATGAAGCGCCGGGCGCCGGCGGCGGCGCGATCAGAACGAGAGCGTCGCCGCTCCCTGCTTGATCTCCCCGTGCATGGCGCTGGCGCCGACGATGACGACGCCGTCGAGGAGATCGGCCTGCTGGTAGCCGCGCGACTGCACGCAGGGCGGGCACGCCCAGATCACGCCGCCGCGCTTCTGGAAATCCTCGATCAGCCGCCCGAGCGGCTCGAGCGGCGCCACCTGCGTCAGCCGCTGCCCGCCCTTGCGCACGAGATCGATGGCGGTGCTGGTGAGGAACACGAAGACCTTGAGCCCGGCGGTGATCGCGCCGTTGGCGATCGTGAAGGCCACCGACGACATTTCGGTGTCGATGCCGCGGGTGACGAGGATCACGAGCTTGTCCGTTGCGTTTGCCATTGTGGTAATCTCCTTGTGGCGTTGCGTTTCCGATGGCGCGCCGTTTACGCGCGCGGGCGGGAAAGGTCTTTGGCCGGATTGCCGAAAGAGTTGATCGCGTTTCCGGGCGGCAGCGGGGCCGAGGTCGCGCCGGGCGACGACGTTTTGTCGTCGGTGCTGCGCTCGATCCGGCTCTCGGGCTCGCTGCAATTCTGCGTGCTGCCGAGCGGGGCCTGGCACACCGACGCGGCGCCCTCGCTCGCGAACATGGCCGGCGCCTCGGGCATCATCCCGTTCCACGTCGTCGCCGAGGGCGGCTGCTGGCTGAAGATGGAGGGGCACGACGCGGTGCTCGCCGCCGGCGACGTGGTGGCGTTTCCGTTCGGCAGCGGGCACCAGCTCGGCGCCGGCAGCGGCGGCCGCCTCGTCACGCCGGTGCGCGATCTGCCGCCGAAGCCGTGGCGGGAAATCCCGGTTCTCCGCTATGGCCCGGCGCCGCACGGGATGCGCCTGCTGTGCGGTTATCTCAAATGCGACGCGATCAGCTTCCGCCCGCTGCGCGATGCCCTGCCGGCGTTCATTCACGTGCGGACGCGCGGGACCGACACGGCGCCATGGCTTCGGGCGGCGGTGGAGCAGATGGTTTCCGAGGTCGACCGGCCGCGCGCCGGCGGCGCTTCGGTGCTCGAGCGGCTCTCGGAAATCGTGTTCATCGAGTTGCTGCGCCATCAGGTCATCGCAGCGCGGCCGGGCGCGTCCGGCTGGCTCGCCGCGCTGGCCGATCCCGCGCTGGGGCGCTGCCTGACGCTGATCCACGACAATCCGCGGCGCGACTGGTCGGTGCCGGCGCTGTCGTCGGCCTCCGGCGTCTCGCGCAGCACTCTGGCCGGGCGCTTC
>CAZUYG010000010.1:0-16176 GCA_964624265.1 uncultured Candidatus Odyssella sp. | reverse complement strand
CTTGGCGCCGTGCGCGGCAAAAGAGAGCGCCTTGATCGACAGCACCGGAAACACGCAAGGCATCAGATTGAGGATGATGCCGCCGGCGAATGCCATGAGCAGCGCGAGGCCAAGCGTGAGCCCGCCTTCCGCCGCCACCGGCGCCGTGCCCGGCGTCGCCGCGATCGCAAACGCCTGCGTGACGGTTCCGCTATCGAGCTTCTCCTTGATGACGAGCACGCCGGCGAGCGATTTCTGCGCCGCCGCTTTTCCCGCCGCCGCGAGCGTGAGCGTCAGGCCCTTGCCCTCGCGCTGCGCCGCCTGCCGCGCCGCGGGCGTGACCACGCCGGGTTCGTTCGGGAAGAAATGCAGCGACTCGATGCGGGACGCATCGAGCGCCGCGCCGTCGAAATGCAGGGTCAACGTCTTGCCGGAGAGCGCAAAGCGCGACGGCCACGGGCTCGGCTTCGGCAAGGCCGCGCGCGCCGCATCGACGATGTCGGCGGCCGCGCCATCGACCGGCGGCGTGCTGCCGGCGGCCTGCACCGGCAATGTCAGCTCGAATTTCCCCTCTTCGGGAATGCAGACCTTCTCGCACACGAGCCAGCGCGCCTCGGCCGCGAGCGTGATGCGTTCGCCGGGCTTGGCATCCGCAGGCACCGCGATGGCCACGAGATGCGTGGCGGTGCCGGTGTACCCGTAGACGGCAATGTCGCCGGGCTCGACCAGCCGCTCGGGTGCCGGCCACTGGATCGCGCCGGCCCGGTATCCGGGCGGCAGCTTCCACGCGATTTCCGTCGGCTCGCCCGCGTCGCCGGGGTTCAGCCAATAGGTGTGCCAGCCGGGCCGGATCGTGAAATGCAACGCGACCCAGGCGGTACCGCCGGGCACCAGAGCGATGCGCTCGCTCACCAGCCGCGCGGTGACGTTTTCGGTCTTGACCTGATTCGCGGGCGGGGCGGTCTGCGCGAGCGCCGGCAGCGCCGCGAGCCACGCCAGCGCGGCCAGACACAGCACCAGGGCGTTCGCCCATCGCCTCATCGCCTTCGTCGCCTCCGCGGCCGTTCGCCGCCTAAGTGGCGCGCGCCGGGGCGGCGGGTCAAGCCTCGGCGCGGTCGCGCGGCGTCACGATTCCGTTAGACCGATCAAGTGCTTGGCCCGACGACGGCTTCCTTGCCAGCCCACGCCGACGCGCTTATCCTCCCGGCCCATCAGAGGGAGCGGGTTCGATGATCGAGCCGACGCGCCTCGTTCCGCTCAATCTCATGAAGTGGATCGAGGACCACAAAGACGTGCTGAAGCCGCCGGTGGGCAACGCGCAGATCTGGCGCGACGCGGACTTCATGGTCACGATCGTGGGCGGCCCCAACGAGCGCACGGACTATCACGACGATCCGCTCGAGGAATTCTTCTATCAGATCAAGGGCAACATGACCCTGCGCATCTGGCACGAGGGCGGCCCGCGCGACGTACCGATCCGCCAGGGCGAAATCCTGCTGCTGCCGCCGCATGTGCCGCACTCGCCGCAGCGCCCCGAGCCGGGCTCTTACGGCCTCGTGATCGAGCGCGTGCGGCCGGCCGGCATGAAGGATGCGTTCCTGTGGTTCTGCGAGAAGTGCCGCGCCGTCGTCCACCGGCGCGAAGTGCAATTGCAGAACATCGTCACCGACCTGCCGCCCGTCTTCAAGGAGTACTACGATTCGCCGCCGCTCCGGGTCTGCCGCCGATGCGGGCATCAGAATCCGGGCAAGCCGGCGGCGCGCGCCGTCGCCGCCGCGGCGATGTGACCAGCCCTGAGCCTTCTACTGCGCCGGCACAGACGCCGGCTTCGTATCGGCCGCCGCGGGGGATGCGGCGGCCCTTCGAGGGGAGACACTTTCGATGAGCGTGTTCGTCCTGCCGCTGTCGCGTATTCTTCTGTCGCTGGTCTTCATCTTCACCGGATATGCGAAGGTGTTCGGCTGGGGACCGGCCGACAAGCCGATCATCAACATGGAGATGTGGAAGACGCGCGTGCAGGGCCTCAAGATCCCGGGAACCCAGGATGCGCTGCCGAACCCGGATCTCCTCGCGCAGATCGTCGCCTATGGCGAGTTGGTCGGCGGCATATTGCTGTTGCTCGGCATCCTCTCGCGCGTGAGCGCGTTCGGGCTGTTCGTGTTCACGATCGTTGCCTCGGTCCTCGGCCATGCGTTCTGGACGTTCGCCGATGCGGGCCAGCAGTTCCTGCAGATACAGCAGTTCCTCAAGAACATGGGCATCGCGGCCGGCCTGCTGATGATCGTCGGCATGGGCGGCGGCGTCGTCGGCATCGACGGCATGTTCCGCCGCCAGCCGTGAGCGGAAAGACCGTTTCGTGACCGTCGTCGATCTTCACAATCATTTCTTCCCCGAACGCTGGCCCGATTGGGACGCGAAGTTCGGCGGCGAGCCCTGGCCCACGATCCGGCACGATGGCGGCGGAAAGGCCACCATAATGCTGGGCGACAAGGAATTCCGGCGCATCGACGAGCGCTGCTGGAACGTCGCCAAGCGCATCGAGGACATGGAGCGCGACGGGATTGGCCTGCAGGTGATCTCGGCGACGCCGGTGCTGTTCGCCTATGGGCGGCCGGCGGCGCAGGCGGCCGAGGTGGCGAAATTCTACAACGATGCCGCGCTCGAAATGTGCGCCAGGAGCGGCGGCCGCCTCGCGGCGCTGTGCCAGGTGCCGCTGCAGGATCCGGACCTTGCCTGCAAGGAGCTGTCGCGCGCCATGAAAGCCGGGCACCGCGGCGTGCAGCTCGGCAATCATGTGGGGCCCAAGGATTTCGACGATCCCGGCATCGTGACGTTCCTCCAGCACTGCGCGTCCGAGGGCGCGGCGGTGCTGGTGCATCCGTGGGACATGATGGGCGGCGAGCGCACGCGCCGTTTCATGATGGCCTGGACCGTGAGCATGCCGGCCGAGACGCAGCTCACGCTTGTGGCGATGATCCTCGGCGGCGCGTTCGACAGGCTGCCTCGCTCGCTCAAGATCTGCTTCGCGCATGGCGGCGGCAGCTTCGCGTTCCTGCTCGGCCGGCTCGACAATGCGTGGCTCAACCATCCGGCCGTGAAGGGCCAGGCGCAGAATCTTCCCTCGTCCTACTGCGACCGCTTCTATCTCGACACGGCGGTGTTCAGCCAGGACGCGCTCGCCATGCTGATCAAGACCGTGGGCGAAGACCGCGTCGTGCTCGGCTCGGACTATCCGTTTCCGCTCGGCGAGCAGCGGATCGGGACGCTCGTGCGCGAATCCGCGCTCGGCCCCGCGCAGAAGCAGAAACTTCTCGGCGGCAACGCGCTGGCGTTCCTCGGGCTTGCCGGCGCGAAGCAAACGGCGCGCGCGGCGGAATAGGCATTCCCCCGGCGATGACGCGGTTCAGCACAGCTCCCTCTCCCCGCCGGGAGGGAGCGAAAAGCGCCGGCTGGCTCACGCTGCCGCTGATGATCCTGCCGCTGTTCGGCGTCGATCTGATGCTGTCCTCGATGCCGGTGTTCGGACGCGATTTCGGCGCCGGGGCGGCCGCGACGCAGGCGACGCTCAGCGTGTTCGCACTCGGCTTCGCGCTCATGCACCTGATCCTGGGGCCGCTCGCCGACCGCCACGGCCGCAAGCCGTGTCTGATCGCCGGCCTCGTGCTCTTTGCCGGCGCGAGCGTGGCCTGCGCGCTCGCGAATTCGATCGAAATGCTGATCGCCGCGCGCTTCGTGCAGGCGCTCGGCGCCGGTGCGGGGCCGCTCGTCGGACGCGCCGTGATCCGCGACATCTACGGCGCCGCGGGTGCCGGCCGCATGATGGGCTACGTGATGGCCTTCTTCGGGGTCGGCGCGATCGTGACGCCGATCATCGGCGGCATCGTCGTCGACACGCTCGGCTGGCGCGCGAATTTCTACATTGCCGCCATCTACGGCGCGCTGCTGCTCGCCGCTTCGCTCGCGCTGCTGCCCGAGACGATGCCGGCGCACACGCCCGGCGCGCCGCTCGCGCGCTTCGGCCGCGGGTTCGGCACGCTGCTCGCCGACCGCCGCTTCATCGTCGTGGCGGCCAGCGGCTGCCTGATCGCCTCGGCGATGTTCACCTGGATCGCGGGCTCGTCTTTCGTCGTCATCAACGTGTTCGGCCATTCCGCGACGACGCACGGCCTCGTCTATGCCGGCACCGTCGCCGGCTTCGTCGTGATGAGTCTCGTCTCGGCGCGCCTCGCGCCGCGGCTCGGCTCTTACCGCCTGCTCGGCATCGGAAGCGTGATCGCCGCCGCGGCGGGCGTCGCCGGCGCCCTGCTCGGCGCGGGCGTTACGATGACTCTGATCCTCGTGCTGATCCCGATGACGGCGATGGCGATGGGCCACGGCTTCTCGCTGCCGCAGAGCATGGCCGCAAGCGTGGCGCCGTTTCCGCAGCGCGCGGCCACCGCCTCGGCCCTGTTCGGCTTCCTGCAATACGGGTTCAACAGCATCATCGTCATGGTCAACGGCGCGCTCTACGACGGGAGCGCGGCCCCCATGCTGACCATCACTGCCACGCTCACTGTTGCGGCGGCCCTGCTCTATGCTCTACTGCGCCCGCGCAGCGACTGACAGGACCGATGGCCCCTCCGCAAACATCCAATGCCGCCCAGGTCGAGTTCTGGAACGGGCCCACCGGCCAGCGCTGGACGCGCCTCGCGAAGCAGATCGAAGACAATCTCCGTCCGTTCACGGACGAGCTCGTCCGCCGGCTCGCGCCGCAGCCGGGCGAGCGCGTCGTCGACGTTGGCTGCGGCGCCGGCGATACGACTCTCGCGCTCGCCGAACGGGTGCAGGGCCACGGCTTCGTGCTCGGGGTCGACGTCTCGCGGCCGATGCTGCAGCGGGCCACGGCGCGCGCGGCCAATACGCCGGAATATCCGATCCGCTTCGTCGAGGCCGATGCGGCCGGGCATGCCTTCGAACGCGGCGGCTTCGACGCGCTGTTCTCGCGCTTCGGCGTCATGTTTTTCGCCGATCCCGCCGCCGCCTTCGCGAACATGCGCCGCGCGCTGAAACCGGGCGGCCGGCTGGCCTTCGCCTGCTGGCGCGACCGGCGCGAGAATGCGTGGGTGACGCTCCCGGTCGCCGCGGCGCGCAAACACCTTTCCGAATTGCCGCCGGCCCCGGGCCCCGACGAGCCCGGCCCGTTTGCGTTCGCCGATTCGGCGCGCATCCAGCGCATCCTCACGAGCGCGGGTTTCACCGCGATCCAGTGCGAGAAGTTCGATCCGCTGCTGACATACGGCGACGGCACGCGCGCGGCCGCCGAATACCTCACCCAGATGGGGCCGATCGGCTCCGTGCTGCAAGACCATCCCGAGGCGCTGCGCCAGCAGGTGGCCGACACGCTCGCCGGCCTGCTCGAGGACAAGCGGGAAGCCGGCGCGCTGCGTCTGTCGGCGGCCGTCTGGATCGTGACCGCGCGCAGCGAATAAAACTTCCAATCCGAAGACCGAGGAGGACGACGATGGCGATCAAGCGAATCGACCCCGGCTCGCGCCTGAGCCAGGCAGTGGTGCATGGCGGCACGGTTTACGTCGCGGGCCAGGTGGCCGCCGACGCGAGCGCCGATTGCGCCGGCCAGACGCGGCAGATCCTGAACCAGATCGACGCGCTGCTCGCGCAGGGCGGCTCCGACAAGTCGCGCATCCTGTGGGCCAATGTCTGGCTCGCCGACATGGGCGACTACGCGGCGATGAACGGCGCGTGGGAAGCGTGGGTTCCGAAGGGCCAGGCGCCGGCCCGCGCCACCGTCGAGGCGAAGCTTGCCCTGCCGCAGTTCAAGGTCGAGATCGCCTGCGTGGCGGCGGCCGCCACGGCCGGGGCCGCGGCCAAGCGCCCGGCGCCGCGCGCCGCCAAGAAGCCCGCCGGCAAGAAGAAGCGGCGCTGACGCGCCGCTGACGGCCAAGTCGCGCAAGATCGCGATTTGGCGGCGTTCGGCGCGGCGCCGGCACGATCGCGCCCCAGGGCGGATTTACGCATCTTTAACCTTAACGGCCTTTGATTGCCGCTGGCTCGCGTGAGCCGGAGGGAATCCGATGCCTGCCGTTGCGCCGTCGTCCTGGACGTTGCCCGCGACCGCTCCCATTCCGAAGCGGGCCCGTCGCGGTTCGTCGTGGCGGCCGCACGGCGCCGCGCCCGACTTCGGGCAGCAATTGGCGCTGGACCTCGAAGGCAAGCCGAAAGCGCCCGCGCCGCAGCCCGCCCCGTCGCCGCGGCCCGCGCCGGCCATCGCGAAGCCGGGGCTTCTCAAGCAGATCGCGCTCGGCCTCGGCATCTTCGCCCTCATTCTCGCCGTTTCGGTTCCATTGGCGACGGTTTCCGAAGGCCTCGCGCTCGCAGCCGCCGTCGCCGTGGGCGCCGCCGCGGTAGCCTTGTTCGCGCGCCGCCTGTTGATCGCGCCCCTCGTGGCGGCTCTCTTGGCCGTGCTCGGCGCCTTCGCCGCCGCCCATTCGGTCCACATTTCGCAGCTGGAGCCCGCGGTCCCGATCCGGCTGGCCGATCTCGCGCCGTCTTCCGGCTTCCAGGCCGGCGGTGCCCCGCCGGTCGTCGCCATCACATACCCGGCACGCGCCGAGATCGGCGAAACGCGCGTGCCGATCGCCGGCTGGGCGTTCCCGGCCGCGCTGTTCGCGCTCTGGGCCTTGGGCTTCGGGGCGATCCGCGCCGTTCACGCGTTCGCGCGCTGGACGTGGCGCCAGGCGGCGGCCCGCATGGCATTGCCGCCCGCGTAGCCGCGCGCCCCCTTATCCGATTACGTTCCTCTCCACGACGGGCCGTCCCGCCGCGATGCGCGCGTAGCCGAAGATCGAGAGATCGAGGCTGGTGTAGCGCCCGTGCGCGATCAGCTCGGCGATGGCCCGGCCGGCCGCCGGCGATTGCTGGATGCCGTGGCCGCTGAATCCATTCGCGAACAGGAAATTCTCGATTTCCGGATGCGGCCCCAGCACCGCGTTCTGGTCGAACGTGTTGTATTCGTAGTAGCCGGCCCAGGCGTTGACCTGCTTGATCGCCTCGAAGGCCGGGACGCGCGCCGCCAGCGCCGGCCACAGCACGTCGTCGAACAGCCGGTGATCCACCTCGAGCGGCAGCTCGTGGAGATCCTCGTCTTTCGGCGGCGAGGTGCCGGCGATGAAGAATGCGCCCTCCGAGCGGAAGAAGACGCCCGACGGATCGATGACCAGCGGGCAGTCGGGAAACGTGCGCCGCGCGTCGAACACGAAGATGGAGCGGCGCCGCGCCTCGACCGGCAACGGAACGCCGGCCATCGCCGCCACCGCGCGCGCCCACGGGCCGGCGGCGTTCACGAGCGTGCCGCAAGCGATCTCGTCTCCGCTCGCGAGCCGGACCGACGCGACGCGGTTCCGGTCTTTCCGGATCGCCACCGCCTCGGCGTCGAGATAGATGGCGCCGAGCGATTTCGCCTTGCGCCGAAACGCCTGCATCAGGCCGTAACCGTCGAACCAGCCCTCCCCCGCCAGGCCGAGCGAGCCGAGCGCCACGCCGTCGAACGACATCCACGGGAAGCGCGCCGCGAGTTCGGCCTGCGAGAGTAGGGCGATCTCGGCGTGCTCGGCGCGCTGGATCGCATGGTTCTCGCGCAGCGCCGCCGTGTGCCCGGGCGGCGCGAGATAGAGATAGCCGCGGTTCGTGAGGCCGATGTCCGGCGCGTCGCCATCGACCGCGAGGTGCTGCCCGACGGCGGCGAGGAACGAAAAGCCGAAGCGCGACATGCGGATGTTCTCGGGCGTCGAGAACTGCTGGCGGATCGAGCTGGCCGAGAGCGCGGAAGACGCGCGCCGGTACGACGGATCGCGCTCGATGACGGTCACGCGGCCCGTCCACGCCGGATCGCTGAGCAGGAAATACGCGACGTCGCTGCCGATGGCGCCGCCGCCGATGATCGCTACGTCGGTACTGGAAGGCATGGGCGGGCGTCTGCGAAAATTGCGCGGCGCGACCGTATCAAGCCCGCGCGGCCCGCGAAAGCGCGGCGCGTTAGCGCCGCCCCGCGAGCGGCGGCAGATCGTGGATGAAGCCCACGATGATGAAATCGACGCGTTCGGGATCGGCGTCCGCGAACGGCAGCGCGAGGCGGTGCAGCGAGCCCGACCGGAACGCGTCGGGGCGGAACGCGCCCTCCGCATACCAGGGCTTCCGGTCGGCGACCATGCGCTGATAGCCTTCGATCACGCCGCTGCCCAGCACGATCACGCCCGGCTCGTCGATATACCGCCCCTTGGCGGATTTGCCGCGCGCCTGCACGACGGCCTCGCCTTCGAGCCGGATGCGGAAGCGGAGCTTTCCGCCCAGCCCGCGCTCCACCGCGTTCACGATCAGGAACGGCAGCAGCCGCGGCATCCGGAACGGATCGAAATCGGCACGCCGCGGCAGCGGGCGGCCGGCGCGCAGCGCTTCCCAATGATCGTAGAGCTCCCGCAAGAGCGGGTGGTGGATCGTGTCGCGCATGCCGGAGCGTTCTCCGACTCAGGTCGGCGGTTTCGGCACGAAAGTCGGGCGCGGCGCGACCCCTCGCGGCACGACGGTCAGCGCGCGCCCAACAATTCGTTCATCGCGCGCAGGCGCCGTACCAGGGTCCGCATCACGTCGATCGCAAAGAACGGCGTCTGGCGCACCAGCAGCAGAAACAGCTTCTCGTCGATCGACACGGCTTCGCAGTCGGTCGTGGCGACGACGCTGGCGCTGCGCGGCCCGTAGTCGATCATCGCCATTTCGCCGAAAATGCCGCCTTCTCCCACCTGCTCGACTTCGTGGCCCTTGGCGAGGACCGCGGCCTTGCCTTTGTGGAGATAGAACATGTGCGAGCGCGGTTCGCCCTCGCGCATGATCGTCTCGCCGGCCGCATAGTGGCGGGCGACGCCCCCGAGCTTGAGAATGATTCCGAAATCGACCTCGCGGTCGCGCGAGATGCTCATGTGCCAGCCCCACCCTCTCCCGGTGCGAAAGCTATCGGCGTGTTTCGGATCGGTCAAATGCCGCTTCGACAGATCGGCTCCCCGCGGCGCCGGGTCCGGCCCGGTCCGGCGGCCGGCCGGCGGAAGATTCTTGAGGCATTGGGCGGCCGATCGTGATTACAGTAAGGGTATGGCCAGCGCGCGAAGCAACGCCGCGGCCGCGCTGGGAGAATGGACGAAGTGCCGGGCTTGCGATTGATCGGCTCATTGCGCCAGGCATTGTTCGGCCGGCTGGGCGCGTTGATTCTGCTGGGCCTGCTGTGCATGGTCCGGATTTGGGATCCGGGTCTGATTCAGTTCGTCCGGGTCAAGGGCTTCGATCTCTATCAGAACCTGAAGCCGTCCAAAGTGACCGAACGGCCGGTCATCATCGTCGACATCGACGACGAGAGCCTTGCCCAATACGGCCAGTGGCCCTGGCCGCGCACGTTGCTCGCCCGCCTGACCGAGCGGCTGACGGCCTACGGCGTCGCGGCGATCGGCTTCGATATCGTGTTCGCCGAGCCCGACCGGCTTTCGCCGAAGCGATACGCCGACGGGATGCCGGAGCTGCCCACGCCGGTGCGCGATGCGCTGCAGGGCCTCTCGGGCAACGACGAAAAATTCGCGGCGGCGCTCGCGGGAACGCGGGCCGTGCTTGGCGCATCGATGCTGCGGGGAACCGGCGCGCCGCCGACCGTGCGGACGCCGCCGGTCGCGGTGCGCGCGCCGCAGGGCGTCGAGGCGAAGAACCATTTCATGGCCGCGTCGTCGCTGCTCGCCAGCATCGAGGTCCTCCAGAAGGCGGCGAGCGGCACCGGCCTCGTCAATCCAAACCCGGAATTCGACGGCGTGATCCGCCGCGTGCCGGCGGTCTACAATATCGGCGGCCGGATCTACACGTCGCTGGCCATCGAGCTGATCCGCATCGCGACCGGCGGCAGCACGCTCGTGGTGCGCGCCGGCGCGGACGGCATCGAGAACATCGTGTTTTCGGGGCCGGGCATGCCGAGCATCGCGGTTCCGACGGATCAGCGCGGCCGGATTTGGGTTCACTTCTCGCCGCACGATCCCAAGCGCTACGTGTCCGCGCGCCACGTTCTCGACGGCACCCTCCCGCGCGACCGGCTCGAGGGGCGGCTCATTCTCGTCGGCACGTCGGCGGTGGGCCTGCTCGACATCCGCGCGACTCCGCTGACCGGCGCGATGCCGGGCGTCGAAGTGCATGCGCAGCTCATCGAGAACATCCTGTTCACCGATCACATCACGCGACCGTTCTATGCCGACGCGGTCGAATTCTTCACCGCCGTGATGCTTTCGCTTCTGCTGATCTTCGTGCTGCCGCGCCTCGGCGCAGCGCGCACGATGCTCAGCGGCGCCTTCGTGGTCGGCATCGTCGTCGGCGCGGCGTGGCTGCTCTATTCCAATTTCGGAATGCTGTTCGACCTCACGTTCCCGCTCGCCTGCTCGATGATCGTGTTCAGCACGCTGAGCTATTTCAACTACCTGCACGAGGAAGAGCAGAAGAAATGGGTGCGCGGCGCGTTCACCCGTTATCTCGCGCCCAACATCGTCGACGAGATCGCGCGCCATCCGGAACGGCTGAATCTCGGCGGCGAGATCCGCCCGATGACGCTGCTGTTCTCCGACGTGCGCGGCTTCACCGAGATATCGGAACGCTTCGACGCCGCCGGCCTCACCGCGTTCATGAACCGCTATCTCACGCCGATGACCGACGCGATCATGGGCCGCAAGGGCACCGTCGACAAATACATCGGCGACGCGATCATGGCCTTCTGGAACGCGCCGCTCGACGACCCCGACCATGCGGCGAACGCCTGCAACGCCGCGCTCGACATGCTCGACCGCCTTGGCGCGCTCAATGGCGAGCTGGCGGCCGAGGCGGCCGCGGCGGGCAAGCCGCATGCCGACATCAAGATCGGCATCGCGCTCAACTCCGCCGAATGCTGCGTCGGCAACATGGGATCGGTGCAGCGCTTCGACTATTCGGTGCTCGGCGACGGCGTGAATCTCGCGGCGCGGCTCGAGGGCCAGACGAAATACTACGGCGTGCGCGTCCTGATCGGCGAGGAGACGCGGAAGCTCGCCCCCGATTTCGCGGCGCTCGAAGTCGACCTCATCCGCGTGAAGGGCAAGAAGGTTCCCGCGCGCATTTATCTCCTGCTTGGTCGGCCGGAGCGCGCGGCCTCGCCCGAGTTCCAGGCTCTCCAGCGCGAGCAGGACGCATTCCTCGCGGCCTACCGCGCGCGCGACTGGGATGCGGCCACGGCGGCGCTGGCGCGAGTCGGCGCCGCGGGCGGAGCCGAGCTGGCGGGGCTGTGCAGCCTGTACGAGCACCGCATCGCCGATTTCCGCAAGAACCCGCCCCCGCCCGACTGGGACGGCGTTTACACGGCCGAGACAAAGTAGCCGAGGCGGCGGCACTGCGCGAGCGCGCGATACGCCCGGTTGTCGCCCGCGGCTCGGCGCGTTACTCTTGAAAGTGCACCGGCGGTGCGCACCCATCCCGCTCTCAACCAACGGCAGCGCGACGAATGGCGTCGATGCTCATCCGCGGAGTCAGGCTGAAAGCGACGATCGGCGCGCATTGTTTCGCGCTGATCTTGGCCGGCGCGGCGGCGGCCGGGCCGCTCGAAGACGGCGTTTCCGCCGCGCGCACCGGCGACTACAAGACGGCGCTGCAGCTCCTCGCGCCGCTCGCCGCGAAAGGAACGGCTGCCGCGCAGCACGAGCTTGGCCTGCTCTATCGCGACGGGCTCGGGGTGCCGCGCGATTACGCCAGGGCGCTGGCTCTTCTTCGCAGGGCGTCGGATCAGAACTACGGTCCGGCGCAATTCGCGCTGGGCTCGCTGTACCATAGCGGCCTCGGCGTCGCGCCCGATCCGGCGGCGGCGCTCGCCTGGTTCACGAAGGCCGCGGAACAGGGGCATGCCGATGCCCAGCATGCGCTGGGCTCGCTCCATCTGACCGGAAACGGCGTGCCGAAAGATCCCGCGAAAGCCGCGGAATGGTATCGCCGCGCGGCGGAGCAGCAGCACGCGCCCTCTTTGTTTCAGTTGGGCCAACTTTATTCGCTCGGCGTCGGCGTGGAAAAAGACGAGGTCGAAGCCGTGCGTTTGCTGCGCTCGTCGGCCTATGGCGGCTTCGCCGACGCGCAGGCGGCCATGGGCGCGATCTACGCACAAGGACGCGGCGTTCCGCAGGATTACGCCGAGGCCGAGTACTGGTACCGCAAGGCGGCGGAGCAAGGGCACGGCGCCGCCCAGTTCGAGATCGGACGGCTGCTGGAGAACGCGCCGATCGGCCGGCAGGATTTCGCGGAAGCCGCGACCTGGTACCGCAAGGCCGCCGAGCGCGGACATGCCGCGGCCCAATATCATCTGGGATTGCTGCTGTTCACCGGCCTCGGGCTGCCGCTGAACTACACCGAGGCCGGAACCTGGTTTCGGCGCTCCGCCATGCAGGGCAACGCGGACGCCCAGTACGCGCTGGGCTCGCTCTACTACAACGGCCTCGGCGTCGCGCGCGACTTCGCCGAGGCGGCGCAGTGGTATCGCAAGGCCGCCGAACAGGGGAAGGCCACTGCCCAGAGCATTCTCGCCGCGATGCACGAACAGGGCCTCGGCGTGCCGAAGGACGAGGCCATCGCGACCGGCCTGTTCCGAAACGCCGCGCAGCGCGGCGACGCCCGCGCGCAATTCGCGCTCGCGACGCGCTACTATCGCGGAATCGGGCTCGAGAAAGATTTCGCCGAAGCGGCGAACTGGTTCCGCAAGGCCGCCGAACAGGGGCATGCGGAGGCGCAATACTGGCTCGGCAACGCGTACTACGCCGGCCAGGGAACCGCGCGGGATTGGAAGTTGGCGCTGACGTGGTACCGGAAATCGGCGGACCAGGGCGAGCCGAACGCGCAATACGCGCTGGGTGGAATCTACGAGCGCGGCACGGCCTTGCCGCAAGACGATGCCCAGGCGTTCAAGTGGTTCAGCCTCGCGGCCACCCATTTCGGCACGGCACTGGCCGAGATGCGATCCGCGGCGGAGACGGCCCGCGACCGCGTCGCCGCGCGCATGTCGGCGCAGCAGCTGGCAGCGGCTCAGACGCTCGTCCGCGAGTGGAAGGCGCACTGACGCGGCGGGACCGCCGCGGATGCCAGGCGACTATCGGAAACGGGCCAACAGGTGATCGAGCGCGGCCCGGTGCAGCGCATCGCCGCCCGGTCCGCCGGTTTCGATCAGTTTCGGAATCAGCGCGTGCAGAAGTCCCTCGAGGGCGTATTCCTCCGCCGGATGCCCGAAGCTGTGTTGCAGCGCCCCCGGTTCCGGGCGCCAGAGTTCGCGCGCGAGAAAAGATTGCAGCACGATGGCCTCGTCGCGCCGCAGCGTGACGTGAAGCATGTCCTCAAGGCTGTCGGTGGCGGTCATGGGCTTCTCGTGGGTCTCGTGGAGACGCGGGAAAGAACCTTGGTCGAACGCGAATTTCGCCGGAAAGAGGCGCATCCGTTCGACGCCGCGCGCGGCGGTGCGGCGCGACGGAATATTGTTGCGGGCCGATTGTTTGTGGCAATGACGTCGAAGGTGCCCCCGACTTGCGCCGGGGGCACCCTCCGCTCGCACGCAGCTTGGGAGGCAACGCGCGGGGAAAGAGAAAAAAGGGCGCCCGGTTCCCGGAAGGAGCGACCGGGCGCCAGTGTTGCGAGTTAGGCTGGGGGAGTGGAAGCACCCCCAGCCTCTGATATATCAGTATGTATTTTCGCTTATGGCAAGTCGTGACGCTCTCGCTGGGCGCAATGCGGAAACGAGACATCTTGTCTTGACAAGATCAAAACGAGAACTTCGTCCCTGACCGCAACGACGGCCGCCGACGCCGGCAAGTGATCCTTGCGGTTGCAACCTCAGTACGGGCGGCGCACCCCCTACGCTTGCCGCGATGGCTCGCCGCCCGGTGCCAGGCTATCGCTGCGCGATCATTCCTTGTCCCAATCGCGGACCGGCCTTGCGCCGAGGGCGCGCAGCTCGTCCATGTACATCTTGAGCGCCTTCGAGCCGGGATAGCCTGCCTTGTCCATCCGGTCGGCCCATTCGCGCGCGATGTTCGGCAAGGCCTTCGCCCATTTGGCGATCTCCTCGCGCGGCAGCTCCGTCACCTCCGCCTTGAAGGCGGGCAGCGCCTTGTAGCCGGCCTCGCCCGCGTTCTGATAGACGCGATCCGCTTCCAGGCCCCAGCGCTCGCCCTCTTCCATGAAGATCTTCTTGGCCGCCGCCGGCAGCTTGTCGAACACGCCCTTGTTCATGACCAGCGACGTTGCATACATGGCGCCGAAATTGGCTTTGATGACGTGCGGCGCCACTTCCGGATATTTCATCGCCGGGAACGTCGACGCGAACACGAGCGTGGCCTCGTAAACGCCGGTCCGCATCGAGTTGTAATACTCCATCATGTTCGACTGGACGGGCACGGCGCCGGTGCCGCGCAGCCAGAGCAGCGCGCCGCCGGCCGAAGCGATCTTGTGGCCCTTGAGATCCTCGAATTTCTTGACCGGGAAGGTCGACACCATCTGGAACGAATCGACGCCCGAGCCGGCCAGGCGCTGGAGGCCGAACTTCGTGTATTGCGCGCCCATTTCCGGCAGCGCCGCGTGCAGCTTGTTCATCGCCTTGCCGACCCGGACCGTGTCGGTCTCGGTGAACGGCACGACGTAGGTGATGAGATCCAGCGGCAGCCGGTCGGGATGGAAGATGTTCGGCAAATAGCCGATTTCGGCAACGCCGTCTTTGACGCCATCCATGAGCTGCATCGGCTTCAGCAGCGAGCCCGCATAGGCCTCGCGCCATTCGACCGTGAGCCCGGCCTTTTCCTCGGCCAGGCGCTTCGTCACCGCCGGGATGAACATCGTGGAGATGAGACGGAGCGAAAGCAGCGCCGCCGGCGGCTGGCCGGCCGCGACGGTCATCGTGATCTTCTGCTGCGCCGCCGCCGCGCCCGCGAACGCCAGAAGCGCGGCTGCCGCCGCCGCCCATTGCCGCATGTTCATTACGTTCCTCCCTGAACGCGTTGTTATTTCCCGAGGCGCCGGAAAGCGTTTCCTTGCCCCGAGCCGTGCGAGAACCCTATCGGTCTGCCGTCCGAAACAGAAGAGGTGCAGGCGGCTTCGGGCACATCCCTGCCACCTCGAGAACGAGGTTCTTGGGAGGAAAATTCGATTCCGAAGAGCAAGTGCGGCGCCGAGGAGACCGGCGGCGGTGCCGGATGCGTTGCATCGCGAACGCGTTCTCACACTTCATTGCGGCGATCGGAGCCGATCGACGGCTCGACGGCATTCATGTGATCCGGATGTCTGCCGGATGCGGCCTCGCGCACGGCGCTCCCAATTGCATCCGCGATGCGGCCGCCTCCCGACTAGTTCGCGCAGATCACCTTCGCCTCCCGGCACGAAAAGGCGGGCGCGGTCGTGGCGCAGCGGGCCATCGCGACCATGCGCGCCTTGTTCTCGTCTTCGCCCAGCCCCGCGCCGTATCCATAGTCGCCTTTGAGGCGGCTCTCGAACGAGGCGACGCAGCGTCCTTCGCCGGCTGCGGCGATCTTGCATCCGGGGCTGCCGCAGTCTTTGAGCGCGGCGTCGCGCGCAGCGGCCTCGGTCGGCTGGTTCACGGCATAACCGAAATGGCCTTTGCCGTCGGCCGCCAGCGCGCCGAACGGGCCGGCGGCCTGTGCGAGGTGGATTCCGGCAAACGCAGACAGCGCCGCCGCGATCGTCATCGCCCGCATGGCGTTCCAAATCATCGTCGCACTCCTTGGTGATCGGCCGCCGGCCGCCAGCGGAACGCCGCCCGCGCCGGCCACGCCTTACTTGCAGCCCACGATGAATTCGCTCATCGACCACGTCGTTTTGGCCTGCGGGCGGTTGACCGGATGGTTTTCGCCCTTGAGCTGATTGCCGTTCACGCGGCCCGTGTAGACGGCCGTCTCGCTGTAGCGGTTCACGCTGAGCCAGTAGATCTTCAAATTGAGTGCGCCGCCGCTGAACGTGCCCGAGACCGAGCCGCGCACGGTTGTCTTGAGCGACGTCGAATAGAACGTCGCGCTGCCGCGGACCTGGCTGCCCGCTTGGGTCAGGTTCAGCGTAACGTCGATGCCGTTCGATTGTATGAAGTGATGGTTCCCTGCGAGCGTGCATCCGCGGGGCGGC
>CAZUYG010000009.1:0-16337 GCA_964624265.1 uncultured Candidatus Odyssella sp. | reverse complement strand
ACGCTCGGCGAGATCTTCATCGACATGCACAAGGAAGGCGCCGCCTTCCGCTCGCTGATGAACAATTTCGCGATCGCGATCTCGATCGGGCTGCAGTACGGCGTGCCGCTCGACGAATTCGTGGATGCGTTCACGTTCACGCGCTTCGAGCCGTCGGGCCTCGTCGAGGGCAACGACTCGATCAAGATGGCAACCTCGGTGCTCGACTACATCTTCCGCGAGCTCGCAATCTCCTATCTCTCGCGCGAAGACCTCGCCCACGCCTCCTCGCACGACGTGCAGCCCGACAGCATGGGCCGCGGCGTCGACGAAAGCGCCATCCCGGTCAACCCGCCGGCCGTGGCCGCGGCGCAGAACGTGATGGAGCAGATGGAGCGCGTCGTGAGCCGCGGCTTCACGCGCAACCGCTTCAAGCCTGCCAATGGCGGCACGGTCGGCCTGAACGGCAACGGCCTGCACGCGCACGATCACGGCGACGGCGGCGCGGCACTGCACGTCCACGCCAACGGCGGCGCGCAGGTGCACATCCATGCGGACGGCGGCGTGGCCGCAGCCGTGACCGACGGCACGCGTGCGGCGATGGCCGCGATTTCGACCGCAGTGCTGGCGGCGATGGACGAACGCGCCGACAAGGCCCGCGAAGCGCGCATGAAGGGCTACGAAGGCGATGCCTGCGGCGAGTGCGGAAATTTCACGCTCGTGCGCAACGGAACGTGCCTCAAGTGCAACACCTGCGGCAGCACGAGCGGGTGCAGCTGAGTCGGCGTTCGTAGGGCGGGTCTCCGACCCGCCCTGGAGCCGCCGGTTCACGCTCGACGCTCATGCACTGTGGAGACGCAGAAGGGCGGGTTTGACACCCGCCCCTACGAAAGAAGGAAGAAGTCCGGCCGCACCGGGGACGCGGCCAGTCGAAAGGAAGGCCAAATGCCGATGCCTCTCGACGTGAAGACAGCAGACCTGCCGCGCGCAGCGGCGCTTTCGGGCGGTAATGCGCGCTGGACCGGCGTGAGCGGCACGCGCTACACGGCCGAGATCTACCCGCTCGGCCTCCCCGTCCCCGCCGTCCGCGGCATCTACATCTTTGCCAAGCCGCGTGGCGCGCTCGCGCAGAGCTGGATGGCTCTTTACGTCGGCCACGCCGAAGACGTGGCCAGCGCCGTGCACGAGAGCCGGCGCCACTCCTATCTCTGGGATTTCGCCGTCGAGCACGGAATGACGGCGATCCACCTCGTGATGTCCGAGGCCGGTGCGGCCCTGCGCCACGACATCGCCCGCGATCTCATCCGTTCCTTGCTCCCCTCGTTGAACCGGGAGACCGCGGCGATGCAGCGCTATGGCGGCGTTGGCACCAACCTCGGCGTTACGACCTAGGGGGCGGATGCCCCTGACGAGCTCCGGCTCGTTGCTCCTCCCGAGCCCACTGGGGCGCTGTTCGCGAGAACCGCGCCCCTTTTTTTCGGGCGCGCACCGGTGCCGCCGAATTGTCCCGCGGGCCGAAATGCGTTAGGACGCGCGCGAACGAGGGAGAGCGCAATGGCGGGTCGAATCGAAC
Organism: uncultured Candidatus Odyssella sp.; assembly: GCA_964624265.1. GTDB lineage: Bacteria > Pseudomonadota > Alphaproteobacteria > Bin65 > Bin65 > SBBV01. Next base: position 14,785 of record CAZUYG010000009.1, on the reverse strand, counting down.
AGCGTCTGGCCGAGCGCGGCATCGTGCTACCGCCGGCGATGCGCGCGATGGCGAACTACGTGCCCTTCACGGTGACGGGCAAGCATGTTTGGGTGGCGGGCCAGGGCCCGTTTCTCGACGGCAAGCTGCATTACAACGGGCGTCTCGGCGAGAACCTCACGATCGACGACGGCCGCGCCTGTGCGCGCATCGTGGGCCTCAACATCCTGGCGCAGGTGAAGGCCGCGTGCGGCGGCGATCTCGACATGGTCGTGCGCTGCGTAAAACTCAACGGTTTCGTCAACTCGACGCCCGATTTCACGCAACACCCCGAGGTCATCAACGGCTGCTCGGAACTCATGATCGAGGTGTTCGGCGACGCCGGCCGGCACGCGCGCGTCGCCGTCGGCGCGCCCATCCTGCCGATGGGGACTTCGGTCGAGATCGACGGTCTGTTCGAGATCTCCGCCTGACGCGGCGCGGAGGCCGCGCCCGGTGTTCGATACGCAGTTCTGGGTCATCGTGATCGGCGCCATCGCGGCCATCGCAATCGGCTACGGCAGCGCGATGGCGCAGAAGGCCAATGCCAAGGCCGCACGCCCGGCGGGCAAGCTGATCTCGCTCGAATCTCCGCTCGCGCCGGACGCGGTGTTCGCGCGCCTGCGATTGGCCTCGCTCGGGCGCTTCGCGCTGGGGGACAGCGACGAGGCCTCGCGCGTGCTCGTTTTTGCATCGGCGGTCACGCCGTTCAGTTGGGGCTTCTTCCTTCCGGTCTTCATCCGGGCGGCAAGCGCGGGCTCGCAAATCGATGTCGGCATCCGGTCGCGCTTGAAGCAGTGGGGCCCCGTCGTCACGAACACGCACAAGGAATTCGTGGCGGCCCTGGAACGCGCGCTCGGCGACACGCATTGAGCCGGACGCAATGCGCGGCGCGTCGCACTCGACGGACGCCGCCGCGCGTTCTAGTTTCGCGCGCCACCGCAACGGAACGAGGGAAGCATGCCCGGGAAGATCGAAGCGCGCCTCAAGGAACTGGGCATCGCCCTGCCACCGGCGCCGCTGCCGGCCGCGAATTACGTGCCATGGGTCGTTTCTCAGAACATGGCGTTCATCGCCGGCCAGATTCCCATGCAGGACGGCAAACCGACCTTCGTCGGCAAGGTCGGCCGTGATCTCACGATCGAGCAAGGCCAACAGGCGGCGCGGCTGTGCGCGCTCAACGTGCTTGCGCAGCTCAAGGCCGCATGCGGTGGCGATCTCGACAAGGTCGTGCGCTGCGCGAAGGTGGGGGCCTTCGTGAACTGCACGCCGGATTTCAGCGACCAGCCGCAGGTCGTGAACGGCGCCTCCGACCTGTTCGTCGCCGTGCTCGGAGAGGCCGGCAAGCACGCACGCTTCGCCGTCGGCGCACCCAGCCTTCCGCGCGGCGTCGCCGTCGAGGTCGATGCGGTGTTCGAGATCCGGTAGGCGCGCGCCTGCCTGAAGGCCGGCTGAACGCCGGCGTCAGCGCCGGTTCAAGGCCGCCAGGATAGTCTCGTACGCGGGTAAGGTCGCCGGGTTCGCACAGCGCGAGATTGCGCCATGCAGACCTCTTTTCGTCCCGTGTCGCTGCGGCTGCCGCTGAGCGACGTTGCCGCCCTCGCCTCCGCGACCGCCCGCGTTTTCGCCGGCCGGTGGCGGCAAGGCAGCCCGCTCGCCTTCGCCTTCTGCTTCCGCCTCCGCCCGCCCTCGGCTCGCAGAAGCCGCGAATCCGGCTGCACGAAGCCTGGCGTCGTGCCTGCGGCCGATCACTGGGGCACGGCAGATATAGCCTCAACGCTCTGATAAGACACTAGTTTTCCGGTCTCCTGACGCCGTGAAATGCGCAAGAGAGCAGGCTTGACATGCAATACCCTTTGTAGTAAGTAATCACTCACTTTGTTAGAGGGTTGGTCATGACCACGTCTGTCGCCTGCCAGTCCGCCGCCCCGAATGGGGCCCTCGCGCTTGCGCCGGAGGCACCCTTGCCGGCGCGGCCGACCGAGGCGAGCCCCGGCTTCGCTCTGCGGGTCCGCTCGCATTTCTTCAACGCCGTCTTTCTCGGCTACACGTTCCTCTTCGTCCTCTGCATCTATCCGCTGTTGCTTTGCCCGACGCGGCGCCCCCTCGCCCGCGCGATGAAGCTTTATGCCCGCGGCGTTCTTGCTCTGATGCGCCGCGTGGCCGGCATCCGCATCGAAATCCGCGGCCGTGAAAACCTGCCGGCCACCGGCGCCTACGTCATTGCCAGCAAGCACCAGAGCGAAGCGGACGGCCTCATCCAGATGGCCGTGATCGACGATCTCGCCTTCGTGGCGATGAAGGAAGTCGGGAAATACCCGCTGGTCGGCCCGGTGCTGCGCAAGCTCGAGATGGTGCTGATCGACACCGATGGCGGCCCGCGTGAGGTCGCGACTTTGGCCGAGGGCGGGCGCAAGGCCGCGGCGGCCGCACGTCCCATCCTCATCTATCCGGAGGGCACGCTGATGAAAGTCGGCGAGCGCGGCAAGTATCGCGCCGGCGTCTACCATCTCGCCGCCGATCTCGGCCTACCCGTGGTCCCGGTCGCCACCGACGTCGGCCGCTGCTGGGATCGCCGTCAAAAGACAAAGCGGCCCGGCGCCGTCACCGTCGCGTTTCTCCCCCCGATGCAGCCCACCGCCGGCAAGGCAGCCTTCATGGCCGCGCTCGAGGAATCCATCGAAGCAGCGTGCGCGCGCCTCCCCTCCGAGCTCTAGCCGTTCCGAAACCCTGTAGCCACCGACACAGAGGAGGAAGCCGTGTTCGTGACAAAGATGATACGCGCCGCGCTGGGCGCGGGAGCCCAGGCCGGCGACGCGATCGCCGACAGTCAGGCGTTCCATACGCTCGAATGGGAGCTGCGCTCGGTCGATAGCGCCCTGGGCACCGCGCTCAGGGACCTCACCGCCGTCATGGCCATGCAGATGGCGGAGCAGCGGCACATCCAGTCTCTCGCGCAGCGTATCGCGTCCGACGAGGCCGTCGCGGAAAAGGCCCTCGCGCGATCCGAAGAAGCGCTGGCGCTCGAGCTTGCCGCGCGAATCGCCGAATTGCGCGCCCAGCGCGACCGCCGCGCGGCCGCCCGCGACGAGCATGCCGCGCGCGTGCGCGAGATGCGGGCGACCATCGCCGCCATGGAGCAGCGCGTCGGCGAGCTCCGCCGCGAATTCGCCGTGCAGCGCGCGCGCGCCGCGCTGCAGCGCGTCGAAACGCTCGCGGCGGGCACCGGCTCGCTCGTCGCGGCCAGCGTCCGGGACGCCGAGGCAACGCTCGAGCGGATCAAGCAGCGCCAGCAGGAACACACCGATCGCCTCGCGGCCGCCGCCGAGCTGTCCGGCGAGCGCCGCGGCGAAGCGCTCGATGGCCGCCTCCGCCAGGCAGGCCTCGTGCCGCCCGAGCGTCCCACGGCCGAAAGCGTGCTCGCCGAGATCCGCGCGCGCTGCCAGACGGCCGCTCAGCGTACGTCCGTGCCGACATCACCCTCGAACCCGCGGGAGCCCTGACCATGAACGCCAACGATTCGCCGAGCTGGATCTTCTTCCAGTACGCTTCCTTCGCCGTCGCCATGCTGATGATGGTGGGCGGGATCGTGCTCATCGATGCCAACGAGTGGATACGCGCCTACATCGCCATGTCCGCGCTGCTGCTCGTCAACAGCTCGATCACGCTCTCGAAGACGATCCGCGACAATCACGAGCAGAAGAAGTTCCACAACCGGATCGAAGAGGCGAAAACCGAGCAATTGCTGAAGCAGTACGACGCCCGGGCCTAGCCCGCCTGCACGAAGGCGCGACATGCGGACGCGCGGAGCGCGCAAAGGCGCCTCCCCGTCCTGCGCGCCGCACCCGCTTGCCTGGGCGCGGTCCTTGCATTAGCTCCGGATCATGTTCGCACGGATCCGGAAATGCCCGACGGCGCCGAAGCCCTGACCGTCCGTACGGTCGACTCGATCGGCGCGGTCGATGCGGCGGCGTGGGACCGCTGCGCCGGAGACGTGAATCCATTCGTCAGCCACGGGTTCCTGCGCCTGCTCGAGGAAACCGGGTGCGTGAATGAAAAGACCGGCTGGCTGCCGCAGCATCTGCTGCTCGAGGATTCGGCGGGCCGCCTGCTCGCGGCGGCGCCGGCCTATCTCAAGAGCCACTCCTACGGCGAATACGTGTTCGATCACGGCTGGGCGGACGCCTATGAGCGCGCGGGCGGCCGCTACTACCCCAAGCTCCAGATCGCCGTGCCGTTCACGCCGGTTCCGGGCCCGCGTCTCCTGGCGCCGCCCGGACCAGAGCAGAAGCGTCATCGCCTCGCGCTGCTGTCCGGGCTCGTGGAGGTCGCGCGCGAACTCGGCGTGAGCAGCGTTCATATCACATTCGTAGCGCCGGACGAGGCCGCGCTGGCCGAGGACGCCGGGCTGCTGATGCGCCATGGCTGCCAATACCATTGGTTCAACCGCGGCTATGCGACGTTCGACGATTTTCTCGGCGCCCTCGCCTCGCGCAAGCGCAAGCAGATCCGGAAGGAGCGCGAGCAGGTGCGCGCCGCCGGCATCGAGGTGCGGCCGGTGCATGGCGGCGAAATGAAGCCGCGCGAATGGGACGCGTTTTTCAAATTCTACGTCGACACCTACGACCGCAAATGGGGCTACCCCTATCTCACCCGCGAATTCTTCGGCCGGCTCGGCGGAGAGCTGGGCGACAGGGTCGTGATGATGCTGGCGACGCGCGGCGGTGCGACGGTTGCCGGCGCGTTGAATCTGCGCGGCAGCGACGCGCTGTTCGGGCGCAACTGGGGCGCGGCCGGCGATTTCCCGCTGCTCCATTTCGAAGCCTGCTACTACCAGGCCATCGATTACGCGATCGCGCACAAGCTCGCGCGCGTCGAGGCCGGCACGCAGGGGCCGCACAAGGTTCAGCGCGGCTACGAGCCCGTGCGCACCTACAGCGCGCACTGGATCGGCGACCGGCGCTTCAAGAGCGCAGTCGCCCAGTTTCTCGAGCGCGAGCGGGCCGCGATCGCGCGCGACATCGAGGCGATGGCCGGGCATACGCCATTCCGCCGCGGGGACGATGCGGACGGCTGAAGCGTCGCACGCCGGCTGACCTGGCGGACACCGTGTGCTAGTATTCTGCCGCTCCGCACGGCGCGCGTGTCCGGATGGGCGCGGCCACGGAGCATTTCTCGGACGAGGAATTCCTTTCGTGCGCGAGATCTCCCTGACGATTTCGGCGTTGTGCTTCTTGGCGGCGCCGGCGCTCGCACAGCAGCAATCGCTGGCCGAGCGTTGCGCCGCGGGCGTTCCCAACGGGGATTTCAGAACCTGTGCCGCGGCGGTCGACGTGGCGCCGCGAGACCCTGCGGTGCGCCGGCTGTACGCGCAAAGCCTCGCCAAGGCCGCCGATTACGACGCTTCCGTCCGTCAGTACGGCGAAGTCACCCGGCTCGCGCCGGCCGACGGCCGCGCCTTCTACGAGTATGCGTGGATGCTCGCTTTCGTGCGCCGATACGCCGAGGCGATCGAGCCGATCGAGCGTTCGATGAAGCTGCAGCCCGCTCACGTCGAGAGCATACGCGCCGCGACGATCATCTATCAGCTCACGAAACGTCACGCCGACGTGCTGCGCGTTTCGCTCGCCGGCGCCAGACTCGGCGACGCGATCTCGATGTTCGATCTCTTTGACTGCTATGTCGAAGGCCGCGGAACGCCGAAAGACGAAAACCAGGCCTTCCAATGGCTCGTCAAGGCGGCCGAAACAGGGCACGTGTCGGCGATGGACCGTCTGGCCGAAGTGTTCCTCAATGGCGGACTGGGCCGCGCGGCCGACGGGCACAAGGCGGAAGAATGGGCGACCAAAGCGCGTCTGGCGCGCAACGGCCGGTTATGACGCCGGTCCGCCGGCGCTAGTCAGGCAAGCCGGCAAGTCTCAGGTGCTCGGCGAGCGCCTGGTTCCGCTCCTTGGAATTGTACGAATATCCGACGGCGATCCGGCGAACGCTGAAATCCGGCTGCAGCTCGAGAAGCGCGCGGCCGATGGCTTTCGCTTGTGCGATTTCGCCGGCCGCCGCGAGGCTCGCCGCGAGAATGCGCACGCCGGCGGCGTAGCGCGGCGCGATCGCCATCGTACGGCGGCCCCAGCGCACGGCCTCCGCATAATCCCCGTTCGTGTAACGCGCCAAGGCGAGAGCCGAGCGGTAGACGTAAGCGTTGGGGCCATAGGGTGAAAGGCGGATCGCATGTTCGGCATGCGCGGCCGCCGTGGCGCCGTCGCCGAGGTAGGAACAGGTCGGGCTGCTCCAGCCCCAGGCAAAGGCGGAGTTAGGCGCGGCCGTGAACGCCCGCTCGAAACAATCGAGCGCGGCCTCGTAGTCGCGGTACAGCCAAGACTTGCAGTGACCGAGAAGCGCGAGCGCATGCGCATCGGCGGGGTTCAGCTCGACGGCCCGCGATACCGCCTTCAGAAAGCTGTTTTTCTCGGCCTGTTCGCGCACCGAATAACCCTGGCCGAGATTGAGCATGAACCAGCGGGCCAGCAGCGTATGGGCTGCGGCATAGCTGGGATCCTTCTCGATCGCCGCCTCGAGCAGCGCCCGTGCGGCGCTGAAATCCTTTCGGTCGAGGCGCTGCATGCAATGCATCGCCTTCAGCACGAGATCATAGGCGTCGAGGTTCTCCGGCCGCTTGGTCTCGACGCGCCGCAGCTCGGCGCGCCCGAGATTGGGGACGAGCGCGCGCACGATGCGGCGCGAGATTCTTTCCTGGAGATCGAACTGTTTCGAGAGCGGCACATCGTACCGGACGTTCCACAGAACCGTGTCGGTCTCCGTGTCGACGAGCTTCGGCATGAGTCGCAGCCGGTCGCCGATCCTCTCGGCCGCTCCGGTGACCACGTAACGAACCGCAAGCTGGCGCCCGATGGCGCGAAGATCGATGCCGGCCCCGCTGAACATGAGCGTCGCCTCGCGGGCCACGACCACGAGATCGGACACGCGGGCAAGCAGGTCGACGATGCTCTCGACGATGCCGGCGGTGAAATAGTCGTTCGGCCGCCCGTCGATCGTGCCCGAAAACGGCAGGACGGCCACCGAGGCGTGCCCTTGCGGCGCGGCGCGCGCGATCGGCGCGGTCGCGCCGAGCGGGCGCACGACGAGGCGGAATGCGTCCGGCGCCGCCTTGCCCGGACGGGGCGCGCCGAGCGGCTCCATCGCGATGCCGGCGGGCGCACCGATCTGATCGCGGACTTCGGGCGCAAGGGCGATCCCGCCCTCCTCGGCCCGCTCCTGCAGCGAGAGCGCGGCAGCCTCTCCATATCCTTCGCCTTCACCGCCTGCCGGCGCGATCGCCATGCGCAGGTCGATCGCAGGGAGGTCGCTTTCGGCGGCGTTGACCGCGGCTATATCGCGTTGAAGCTCGATGGCGCACCGAACGGCATCCTGCCCGCTGCGAAAGTCCACAAGCAGTCCGTCGGCCGTACGCCTCAGAATATGCCCGCCGTAGCCCGCGATTTGCGGATCGACGAGCTTGGCGCGCACTTCCAGCCAGCGCAGGCGTTTGCGCAGCTCGCCGTGTTCGATCTCGCGAGTCGGTGCCGCGCGCAGCGCCATGACCACGGCGCGCGAGCGCGCGGACTCGGCTCGGGCCGAACCCTCGGGGCCAAAGCGAATGTGCCTTAGTGCAGCCACGCCGTCTTCACGCCTTCGGATGATTTTCGAACATAGGTTCGGATCGACTGTCCGCCGCTACGCTCAAGATTTCGTTAAACCGAGAACGGACCTGCAAAAGCGAGTGGCCAATAAGTATTCGTTCTTAAGCTAACCGGCTGGAACGTACCTTCTACATTCTTGGTGGATAACGCAAGAAGCCCTTGCAACGGCGCATGGAAGACTACTCCGAAGACCAGAAAAATCGCATGTTTTCCACAGCTTATCTCATATCCACACGATTCTTGGTTGCAACGCGAAATGGTTGTTTTACCGGTTAATCGGACACGTAACCTGACCTCGCACGTTAACTTTCAACTTTGCGAGGTATTCCCATGAAGAAGCATCAAGTGAAGAAGACCGTCCGCAAGATCAGCGACGCGTCGCGGGTTCGCACCGGCGACATGAGCCCGGCCTTCCCGGTGTCGCAGCCGAAGAAGATCGCGGACAGCGGCAAGGTTCGCATGGGCGACATGAGCCCGTCGTTCTAGCACCGCGCAGCGGCCGGGGCCGTCACCCCGGCCAAACGCGTAGCTTGCGATGCCGACGCAACGAGCCGTGAAAAGGAGCGGCGCGGCTGCGAAGCCGGGCGATTCCGAATCGCTGGTCACGTTTTATCGCCTCGTTCCCGAGGCGAGGCTGCCGCAACGCGCCGACCGCTCGGCCGGGGGGATGCTGCCTGTGCGCGCGCTGCGCCATTGCGCGCCCGTCACCACCGCCTCGGCCTTCGGCTGGTATGTGTTCCCGCCCGTGGACTTTGCGCTGAAGTGGGACGGCGTCGATATCGTGTGGACCTACAAGGGCGCCGGCGAATGGTATCCGCTCGGCGCTGCGCAGTTTCCGGATTTCAGCAAGTATTTCGACAAGCATGCGCCGAAGGACATCAAGTCCTTCTCTCCGCCTTTCATCGGTTCGGGCACGAAGCCCGCGAATGTGCAGCTCTGGACCGGCATCATGGCGCGCACCGCGCCGGGCTGGAGCCTGCTCGTGCGCGCGCCCGCGAACCTGCCGCGCAGCCGCGGCTACGAGCTCTACGAGGGGATCATCGAGACGGACCGCTGGTTCGGCCCGCTGTTCACGAACATGCGCCTCGCCCGCACCGATTCGCCGATCGAGATCAGCCGCGACTATCCGCTGCTCCAGGTGCAGCCGATCCCGCACGCGGTTTATGCCGAGGAGACGCTCAAGAATTTCTCGATCGTCGAGAAGCTCGCCGATTTCACGCTGGCCGATTGGGAACGCTATCGCGAAACCGTCGTGCGCCCCAACATCGATCCGAACCGCCGGCGGGGTGCCTATGCGGCGAAAGCGCGGCGCCAGGCGAAGCGAAGCGAAGGCGCGGCAATGCCGCATCGGGAGCGCGAGTCCGAACCGGCCGGCGACTGAGACCCCATCCGCAGCGCGTGCGGATACGAAAATGGGCGGGTCTTGCAACCCGCCCTTTTCGATTCTCGCGTCCGTGAGATCGTCTACTGCACGATCTCCGGCTCCTTGTCGCCCGGCGGCGCGTCGCCGCCCGCGGTGGGCTCGGTGCCCTCATCTTCGCCGTCGTCTTTCTTCTTCTTGCCCTTGCCGGGCTGGCAGACGATCGAGAGCTCGTTGTCCTTGAGATCGACGTAAGCAGTGCCGCCGTTGACGAGCTTGCCGAACAGCAGTTCGTCGGCGATCTGCTTCTTGAGGCTCTCCTGGATCACGCGGCCGAGCGGGCGTGCGCCGAACTGCGGATCGTAGCCCTTCTCGCCGAGCCAGGTCTTCGCCGCGTCGGTCATCTCGATCGTGACGCCGCGATCGGCGAGCTGTTCCTCGAGCTGCATGATGAACTTGTCGACGACCTTGCGGATCACGTCCGGCGTCAGGTTGTTGAAGCCGATCGTGGCGTCGAGCCGGTTGCGGAACTCCGGCGAGAACATGCGGTTGATGGCCTCCGCGTCGTCGCCGGCGCGGATGCCCGAGCCAAATCCGATCGCCGGCTTCGCCATGTCGGCCGCGCCCGCGTTCGTCGTCATGATCAGGATGACGTTGCGGAAATCCACCTGCTTGCCGTTGTGGTCGGTGAGCTTCCCGTGATCCATGATCTGCAACAGGATGTTGAACAGATCGGGGTGCGCCTTCTCGATCTCGTCGAGCAGCAGCACCGCATAGGGCGTCTGGTCGATCGCATCGGTGAGCAGGCCGCCCTGGTCGAAGCCGACATAGCCCGGCGGCGCGCCGATGAGGCGCGAAACCGTGTGCCGCTCCATGTATTCCGACATGTCGAAGCGGATCAGCTTCACGCCGAGCGAGGCCGCGAGCTGGCGTGCGACTTCCGTCTTGCCGACGCCGGTCGGCCCGGAGAAGAGATAGTTGCCGATCGGCTTCTCGGGCTCGCGCAAGCCGGCGCGGGCGAGCTTGATCGCGGCCACGAGCGCCTGGATGGCCTTGTCCTGGCCGTAGACCATGCGCTTCAGGTCGCTCTCGAGATTCTTCAGGGTCTCCTTGTCGTCGCGCGAAACGTTCTTGGGAGGAATGCGCGCGATCTTGGCGACCGTATCCTCCACGTCGCGAACCGTGATCGTCTTCTTGCGCTTGCCGGCCGGCAACAGCATCTGCGCCGCGCCAACCTCGTCGATCACGTCGATCGCCTTGTCGGGCAGCTTTCGGTCGTGAACGTATTTCGACGAGAGTTCCACGGCGGCGGTGATCGCGTCGCCGGTGTAACGCACGCCGTGATGTTCCTCGTAGGTCGCTTTCAGGCCCTGGAGAATGCGAATCGCGTCTTCGACGGAAGGCTCGTTCACGTCGATCTTCTGGAAGCGGCGGACGAGCGCGCGGTCCTTCTCGAAATAGGTCCGGTACTCCTTGTAGGTCGTGGAACCGACGCACCGGAGGTTGCCGCTCTGCAGCGCCGGCTTGAGCAGATTCGATGCGTCCATCGAGCCGCCGCTGGTGGCGCCCGCGCCGATCACCGTGTGGATCTCGTCGATGAACAGGATCGAGCCCTTCGTGGCCTCGAGTTCCTTCACCACGGCCTTCAGGCGCTCCTCGAAATCGCCGCGATAGCGCGTGCCGGCCAGCAAGGTGCCCATGTCGAGCTGGAAGATCGTCGATTCCTTCAGCACTTCCGGCACTTCGCCGAGCACGATGCGGCGGGCCAGGCCCTCGGCGATCGCGGTCTTGCCGACGCCGGGGTCACCCACCAGGAGCGGATTGTTCTTGGTGCGGCGGCACAGGATCTGAATCACCCGTTCGACCTCGGCCTCGCGGCCGATCAGCGGGTCGATGCGCCCGTCACGCGCCTTCTTGTTGAGGTCGATGCAGTACGCCGAGAGCGCGTCCTTGCCTTGTTTCACCACGTGCTCCGCCTGTGCGTCTTCTTCGGTTCCGCTGGCGGTGGACGGCGCTTGCGTGCCGGGCACCTTGGCAATGCCGTGCGAGATGTAGTTGACGGCATCGAACCGCGTCATGTCCTGCTCTTGCAAGAAATAGACCGCGGGGGACTCGCGCTCGGCGAACATGGCCACGAGCACGTTGGCGCCCGTCACTTGTTCCCGTCCCGAGGATTGCACGTGGATCGCGGCGCGCTGGATCACGCGCTTGAAGCCGGCCGTGGGCTCCGGCTTCTCGATCCGCTGGTTCGAGAGGCTCTGAAGCTCGGTATCGACGTAGTTGATGAGATCGCTGCGCAGCTTTTGGAGATCGACGTTGCAGGCGCGCAGCACGGCGGCCGCGTCCTGATCTTCGGTGAGCGCGAGCAACAGATGTTCCAGCGTCGCGTATTCGTGCCGCCGCTCGTTTGCGTAGGCGAGCGCGCGCTGGAGCGACTTCTCGAGATTTGGCGATAGCATTCAATCCCTCGATCGGCAGACGGCCGAGCGCATGACGTGTGGAGCGTGCCGGGGAGACGGCGTTTTCACTCTTTCTCCAAGGTGCATTGCAGGGGGTGCTGGTGGCGGCGGGCGAACTCCATCGTCTGGTTCACCTTCGTCTCCGCGACCTCGTACGTGTAGATACCGCAGACGCCGACGCCGCGCTGATGGACGTGCAGCATGATGCGGGTGGCTTCGGCGCGCGTCTTGTTGAAAAAGCGTTCGAGCACGTGCACGACGAATTCCATCGGCGTGTAGTCGTCGTTCAGCATCAGGACCTTGTACATCGACGGCTTCTTCGTCTTCGTCTCTTGCTTGACGATGACGCCCGTCTCGCCCTGGTCCTTGCGCCGATTGCCGTCGCTCATCTTCACGCCCGTGGTGGCCGCATCCGTGTGGCGCTCCCGCGCTCGCCGAAACTTTCGACTGTTCGACGCCGTTTAAATTTGGCGAATCATATTCAAAATCAAGGTGCCGCCGCTAGAGGCGAAATTGGTTAGGCATTGTCGGGAAGTTGCGGTTGGAATTTCGGCAACAAAAAGGCCCGGCGCCGCAGGGGCGCCGGGCCGATTGCCACGATATTCCGGCTGATGCTCAGGCCGCGAGCGGCTTGCCCAGCTTTTCCGCTGTCTCGCCGAAGCGCGCCTGCATCGGCTCGACGATCTCGCCCGCCATCTTGAGCGCGAGGTCGGTCATTTTGGTGCCCTGCGCCAGCATCGTCTCGAACTGTGCACAGGCGACGTCGGTCTGAAGCTCGACGACTTCCTGAATTGTCTTGCATTCGAACAGCTTCTTGGCCGTCGCGACGCCGTCTTCCATCGCCTTCTTGTTGAAGGCGAGCATTTCTTCGGATATCGCCTCGGCGCTCTTCATCGCCTTGGTGCCGGCGGCAAGGACGGCCTCGAGGTTCCCGCGCTGCAAGCTTGCCAGTTCCCCGAACCGGCCGGCGGCCTGCGGAAAAGCCTTCTCCACCGTGTCCTTGCAGGCCGTAAGGGCCTGATCGTAGGCCTTGGTCATCGCTTCGGTTCCGGCCTTCATGGCCTTCTCGGCGGTCTCTTTACCCACCTTCACGGCCTTCTCGGCCGCGAACTGGTTCGCCTTCAGCGTCTTCTCGACCGCTTCCTGGGTTTTCGTCGGTTTCGGATTCGCCATTTCGATCTTCGACATCACGCGTCTCTCCTGGATGGCTGGGTGTCTTGCCCCCGTCGCGGCTCGCGCGCGGCTGTCGCAATCGCTTTTGCGCTGCAACAATATTGGCAGCCGGGCGGCCTACCACGGTGAACACTATTGAAGGTGTTAACGCGCGTCAACAAAATTTGTGCAGTGCACAATATTCCTTAGCATATGCAATATCGTCGCGCCCGGTCCGAAGAAGCCTTCTTTAATGCGCGGAGGGCTAGAATTGCACCGCGCGCCGCATTGAAGTCGTGGCGCAGTCGTGACCGCATTCGGGCCAAACCGGGGATAAGCTCTGGCAAAGCCACGTATAGTCACAAGGAAACGGCACTAGACAAATCGTCCTAAAGTAAATACCGTCGTGCAGCCGAAGAGAACGTGCTGATTCGGACGAGTATTTCCGTTCCGGGGACGTGTGGGGCAAGGGAATGGCGAAGACAAGCGTTGCACACGCGGCAGGGATTCTGCGAAACAGCGTTTCCATAACGCGAAAATCGATTTGGGTAATACTTGGCGCCGCTCTGGGCTTCGCAGCCCTGCCGGCCGCGAACGCCACCGTCGCCTCTTCGATATTGATGGACGAGGCCAGCGGCCAAACGCTGCGCGCTTATCGCGCGGAGGCGCCGCACCCGCCCGCCTCGCTCACCAAAATGATGACGCTCTACCTGACGTTCGAGGCTTTGCAGCAGGGCAAGATCTCGCTGGGAACGCGCGTGCCGGTTTCCTATCGCGCGGCGGCGCAGGCGCCATCCAAGCTCTATCTTCAGCCGGGGATGGAAGTCACGGTCGAGCAGCTCATTCTCGCGATGGCCGTGAAGTCCGCCAACGACGCGGCCTCCGCGATGGGCGAGTTCTTGGGCGGCGGCAACGAATACGCGTTCGCCGAACGCATGACCGCGAAGGCGCGCGAAATCGGAATGCGGTCATCGACGTTCCGGAACGCGTCGGGCCTGCCCGCGGCCGGCGCCTACACGACCGCTCATGACATGGCGGTTCTGGCCCGGACCATTCACGCGCGCTTTCCGCAATACTCGCACTATTTCGCGCGGCGCTATTTCCAATGGGGCGCACGCACGTTCCGCAACACGAACCGGCTGCTGCACACCCGCGGCGACGTGACCGGCATGAAGACGGGCTACACGCGCGCCTCGGGCTTCAACCTCGTCGTCACGGCCACGCACGGGCAGCAGAAGGTGATCTCGGTCGTCCTGGGGGGCCGCACATCGGGCCAGCGGTATCAGGCCGCGGCCGCGCTGTTGGGCACGTCCTACAGGCTTCCGCCGTCGCAGAACGCGGTCACGACGGCGCGGGAGGACGACGATGACGACGACGCCGATGAACGTCAGACCGCTGCGGCGCCGGCCAAAAAGCCGGGATTCTCGCTGATCCCGCGCGCACATGCGGCCACGCGCATTTCGGCGCCGGAGACCGCGCACTCCGTCAAGCGATTCGGGGTTCAGATCGGCGCCTATCGCAGCTACGGCCAGGCGCAGAACGCGGCTCAGAAGGCGTATTACGGCGTTCCCGGCGCCTATCGCAACGGCAGCACGCGCATCGCGGTCGTCGCCGTCAAGTACGGCCGCAAGATGCAGTACGCGGCGCGCGTGCTGGGCTTCAATCAGTCGGCCGCCCATCAGACTTGCCGCGCTCTCTCGAAGCGCGGCCTGCGATGCCAGACCGTTTCCTACTCCCTGCAATCGGCTTCGCTCCACTCGGTTTCCGACGTGGACGACGATGACGATCGCCCGGCCTACAAGCCGAAGAAGAAATCGAAGACGGCGCTGACGCGCAAGCGCACCACGAAGCGCCACTACGCGCAATATCGGCGCTAGGCGCGTCCGCGCCAGAGTTCGACGAACGGTTCCAGATCTTTCGGCTCGATGCCGCGCATCGCGCGGGCCGCGCGATCGAGAAAATCGCGCTTCGCGAAGCGCTGCCACTCGGCAAGATCCCACCGTCCCATGCCCCGCCGGAGCGCGGCGAGCGGCACATACACCCAGGCTCGATGCGCCGCGTCCGCGTGGCTGACAGCAAGCTGCCGTACGCCGTAGTCC
>CAZUYG010000008.1:0-16412 GCA_964624265.1 uncultured Candidatus Odyssella sp. | reverse complement strand
TGGCCTTCCTCTCGCCCGAGCTCGCGGAGAAACTCGCGGGCTACATCGTGAACCGCCGCGACAAGCGCATCATCACCTTCGCGGTGCTGACGCTCTACGCCGCGACGCTGATCTATCACCTTGCCGGAACCGCATTCGGTGCGCCGGCCTCGCAGGCGGCGCTCGACAGTATCGAAATGCTCGCGGCCGTCGTCGTGGTCGCGCACATTGCGGGCGGCGCCGCGCAGCGTGCGATCGCGCAGCGCGCGGCCACGCGACCGCCGGACATTCCGCGGTCCGCGCCGGGAGAAGAGCGATGAGCTTTCTCTCCAGCGTATGGGCGCGCCTCGCCGCGGCCGTAGCCGTAGTGGCGGCCGCCGCCCTTTTCCTTGCCCGTGTGTTCCGCGCCGGACGCGATGCCGAGCGGGCGGCGAACGCCAAGGCCGCGCTCGATCATCAATCCAAAACCGCAACCGAAGTGAGCCGCTCCGATGCCGCCGTTTCCGATCCCGCCTCCGTCCGCGCCCAACGCATTCGCAAGCGCTTCGAACGGGCCGATTGACGCCAGTCGGGAGCGTGGCGACCTGGTGCCGCCGAGGTTCAAGCGCGACGTCAGTCGCCTGCGCGCCGGCGTCGTCCGCGCTTCCGCATGCGCCTGGCTTCTCGCGCTCGCCGGCTGCGCGGGCGGGACCGCGATCTCGGACACCTATTGTCGCGACACGTTCTACTGGCGCACCAGCGCGCGCGACACGGAGGAGACGCGCCGTCAGGCCGATCTCCACAACTCGCGGCGATTGTGCCGCTGCGACCGGGATTGCCCGTGAGTCGGCCCTTCGGCCCCGGACCCTGCCCCAGGAGAGTATCGATGTTCGCAATCCACGTGATCGCTTCACTCGTCATTGCCGCCGGCGGGCTGGCGAGCGGCCTCTATCTAGCCTGCCGCTACGACTGGCCGCGCCGCGTCTATGGCCGCCTCTTCCGCGAGCGCCCATGACGCGGCGAGTCGGAAACACGACGCATGAGCGATTCCAATACTCCGCCGCGCGATTCCAAGCCGCCGTCCCTCGCTCGGCCCGATGCGAAGCCGAAACGCAGGCGCCGTCGCACCAAGGGCAGCGAACCGACCGGGCGAGCAGAATTCGCGGGATTCGTCCGGGCCTGGTCCAAGCAACAGGGTCTGCGCACGCCCGCTTTCCACACCAAGCTTGCCGATTGGCTCGGGCTCAAGTGGAAGCAGTTCGAACAAGGCCCGCACCGCCTGCTGCTGCTGGCTTTCCGGGGCGCGGGCAAATCCACACTGGTGGGACTGTTCGCGGCCTACATGATCCACAAGCGGCCCGACGTGCGGATTCTCGCGCTCTCCGCCGACCTGGCACTCGCGCGCAAGATGGTGCGCAACGTGAAGCGCATCATCGAAATGCATCCCCGAGTCGGGAACCTCAGGCCGGGCAAGCCCGATCTTTGGGGCGCCGAGCAGTTCACCGTGAAGCGCAAGGCCGAACTGCGAGATCCCACGATGCTGGCGCGCGGCATTGATGGGAATTTCACCGGCAGCCGCGCCGACGTCGTGATCTGCGACGACGTGGAAGTGCCGGGCAATTCCGATACCCCCGCCAAGCGCCATGCGCTGCGCGAAAAGCTCGGCGAGATCGAGTTCGTGCTCGTGCCCGGCGGCATGCAGCTCTACATCGGCACGCCGCATACCTATTACTCGATCTATGCCGGTGCTGCGCGGCGGGAGGCCGGCGAGACGCGGCCGTTTCTCGGGGATTTCGAACGCAGGACGGTTCCGATCCGCGATGCCGACGGCGATCCGGCTTGGCCGCAGCGTTACGGCGAGAAGCAGATCGCCGAAATCGAGCGCACGAGCGGCCCGGTGAAATTCGCGAGCCAAATGCTGCTCGTGCCGATGCCGCCCGAGCAGTGCCGTTTCGATCCGGCGAAACTGCTGCGCTATTCGGGAAACGCGGAATTGCGCTCCGCTCACGGCCGCGAAAGCCTGTGGCTCGAAGACCGCAAGCTGGCCTCGGTTCGTGTGTGGTGGGATCCGTCTCTTGGCCGGCCCGACAAGAGCGACCGCAATGCCATCGCCGTGGTTTATCAGGACACCGTCGGCGGCTACTGGCTGCACCGGGTTCACTATTTCAGCCACGATCCCGCGCTGGCGGCGCGCGATCCGACGGGGCATGCCGAGGCCGATCAGCTCTGCCGCGAGGCCGCGCGCTTCGTGGCCGAAATCGGTGCGCCGGCGATCACGGTGGAAGACAACGGCGTCGGCGCGATGCTTCCGGGACTTTTGCGCAAGGCGCTGCAGCCGATCGACCCGGCGATTGCCGTAATCCCGCATCATTCGACGCGGCCAAAGGTTGAGCGCATTCTTGCCGCACTCGATGTGCCGCTTGCCGCCGGACTGCTGCATGCGCACGAAAGCGTTTGCGACGGGCCGTTTCGCGAAGAGCTGCAAAACTGGACTCCGATTTCCGGCGCCGGGCAACGCGACGACGGCCTCGATGCCGTAGCCTCGGCGATCATCGCCGAGCCCGTGCGCCTTGGCCCGTTTCCGCGCGCTCCCGGCGCGCGCGGCGCGTGGCGCCCCGCCGGCGCGCCCCACCGCGCCGAGACCGACTTCGAGCCGTAATCCGGCGGCACCGGCGCCGGCCTTCTTTCTTTGACACCAAGGAGAACGTTCATGACGCTGCGCAATCTTGCGCTGGCGGCAACGCTTGCTGCCGCCACCTGCTCGCCGTCTCATCCTGCCTTCGCCCAGGGAGAGCCGCCACCGGCCGCTTGCGCCGCCTCTTCCGAAATGACCGAGGCCTTGCGCCGGCGCTTCGGCGAAACGATGCGCTTCTCCGCCGAAGAGCAGCGCGGATTCACCCTCGAATTCTTCGCTAATGCCGACGGGAGCTGGACCCTCGTGATCCGCCGCGATGGTCAGGCCTGCGCGATTGCCGCCGGTACGGCCTGGCGCGCCGAGCCGCAGGGCTCTCTGTGAGCGGAGGACGCGCATGACCGAAGGACTCTCGTTCTCGGCCTGGATCACGGCCTTCGAGCTGCCGGCGCTGGCGGGCCTGTTCTGGCTTGCCTGGCGAATCCGCCGCGACGGCGAGGCGGCGCTGGTGCGCCTCTCCGCCCGCCTCGACCACGACCTGGATCGGCTGCGCGAATCGCTGGCACAGCACAAGCTCGACGTCGCGACCGGCTATGCCTCTCTCGCAGCTCTGCAAAGCGTCGAGGAGCGGCTCACCGCGCACTTGCTGCGCATCGAAGCCAAGCTCGATGTTCGGGGGCAAGCATGAGCGCGCGCAATCACCCCGCAGCCCATGCCTTGATCCGGGCGGCCGAGCGCGATGCCTTCGCCGCGCTGCTTGCGCGCCACGCGCCGCGCGGCGCCGTGCGCGCGGCGGAGGCGCTCGCTGCCGCGGCGATGAACCGGCGCCGGCGCCGTGCGACGATGTGGAACGGCGCCTTTGCGGCGGCTCCGCTGGCCATCGAATCCACGTTTTCAGGGTTGCCGGACCAGCCAGCGAGTGCGCGTGCCGACGCGCGATGGACCGCGATTTGCCGCCGTATCGCCGCCCGCGCACTTGCAGGCACGGCGCCCGATACCGCACGCGGCGGCTGGATTGCAGTACCGGCCGGCTCACCTGGCCCCGACCAAGCCGCCGCTCTGGCCGCGCGTGTGGGTCCGTTTGCGTTCTATGGCGATCCGTGTTGCGGCGACGCCTGAGGCGGCCTCGCGGCCCGCGCATCCCACATCCCGCCGTCCGCGCACCCGGCACTGCGAAGATTGCGTGAGATTTCCAACCCCACCGCTTCTAATCTGCGCGGTGAAGTGGGAGCGAAACGCGATGAAGGCCATACAGATCAGCCGCACCGGCGGCCCCGAAGTTCTCGAACTCGTCGATCTGCCGAAGCCGGAGCCCGGCCCCGGCGAAGTGGTCGTGCGCGCGCGGGCGATCGGCGTGAACTATTTCGACCTGTTGATCCGCACCGGACGTTACCGCTGGATGCCGAAGCTGCCGTTCGTTCCCGGCAACGAAACGAGCGGACAGGTGGCCGCCACCGGCGCCGGCGTGAAGAAACTGCATTCGGGCCAGAAGGTGTTCGTCGCCGGCTACGATCTCGGCAACAGAGGCGGACTCTACGCCGAATACGTGAAGGCGCCCGAAGATGCCGTGTGGCCGCTGCCCGAAGGGATCGACTTCGACGAAGCAACGGCGTTGACCAACTATCAGCTTGCATGGATTCTCCTGAACCGCGCGGCGCGCGGCGTCGAGCCCAAGACGGCCGTCGTGCTCGGCGCGGCGGGCGGCGTCGGCTCCGCGCTGGCCGATCTCGCGCGGCTTGCCGGCGCCGCCGTGATCGGCGTCGCCGGCGGCGCGGACAAGTGCGCGTTCGTGCGTGCGCGTGGCGGCACATCCGTGGATCATCGCAGCGAAAATGTGATCGATCGCGTGCGGGCGCTCACGAACGGGCGCGGCGCCGATATCGTCTTCGATCACCTTGCGGGGAAGGAACTGCCGGAGCGCGTGAAGATGCTTGCACCGCTCGGCATGCTCGTTTCCTACGGGCTCCTGCACGGCATGCCCGAAACCGATCTGTTCGCGGCGATGCGCGGCAATCTCGAGGCCAGCCCGGCCGTGCGCTGCTTCACGATGCACACGCTCGACCATTGGCCCGAACCTCGCCGCGAGGCGATGGAGCATGCCATCGAAATCCTGGCGGGCGGCCGATGCAAACCCGCGATTGCCGCCCGCCTGCCGCTGGCCGAAGCGGCCAAGGCGCAAACGCTGATCGAAGAGCGGAAGGCGGCGGGAAAGGTGGTTCTGCTTCCCTAGGGTCCCGGCCGCCAATGCCGCCGTGCCTTTTCTTCGGGCAAAGCGTCGCGCGTGTGCGCACGCGCGACGTGCCTTACCAGCTCGATTGCACCAGCTATTGCGGCCCTTGATCGAATCATGCGCGGCGGGTTTACGGCTGTCTGCCACACCGGCTTGAAATGCAGCGCATTTGGGCAAGATTAGCGTCGGCCGCGCGCGCCTGTCGCTTGCGTTGGCCAACGGAATCGCGTTGACTTTCGGCGTGCCCGGGACGCGGCGCAGGAGCCAGCATGAGCGATCTTGGCGATTGGGAATTTCCGGAAGCGCTGCGCCCGAAGAGCGAGGGCTGGGCGTTCGACGTCGGAAATGCGCTGGATTCGGTCCTCAGCCTCTCCGCCGAGGTTCCGGCCGACGCCTTCACCGCCTCGACCCTCGGCACAGAGCGCGCCGGAAACGGCGTGCTGATCGACCGAACGGGCCTGGTGCTGACGATCGGCTATCTCATCACCGAGGCGGAGCAGATCTGGCTCGGCCAGAATTCCGGAAAGGTCGTGCCCGGGCACGTCGTCGCGTACGATTTCGAGTCCGGCTTCGGCCTCGTCCAGGCATTGGCACCGCTCGATGCGCAGCCGCTGCCGCTCGGCCGCTCGCGCGATCTCGCCGTCGGTTCTCCGGTCATCGTCGCCGGAGCCGGCGGACGCCGGCGCGCGCTCGCGGCGAAGATCGTCGGCAAGCGCGAATTCGCCGGCTATTGGGAATACGTGCTCGACGAGGCGATCTTCACCGCGCCGGCGCATCCGCATTGGGGCGGCACCGGTCTGCTCGGGCCCGACGGCAAGCTCTACGGAATCGGCTCGCTCTACGTGCAGCAGGCGCGCGGCGGCGACACGAAGGCCGAGGGCAACATGATCGTGCCAATCGACTTGCTGCCGCCGATCCTCGATGCGCTCACGAAGACCGGAACCAGCGGCCGGCCGCCGCGCCCGTGGCTCGGATTCTACGCGACGGAAACCGAAGACCGGCTGCTCGTCGTCGGCCTCTCGCCGAAAGGCCCGGCCGAGAAAGCCGGCGTGCGGCCCGGCGACATCGTCATCGACGTTGCGGGAGCGCCGGTCGGCAACCTTGCCGATCTCTGGCGCACCGTCTGGACTTATGGCAAGGCGGGCAGCGACGTGCCGATGACGTTTCTGCGCGACGGCAAAGCGAAGCGCTGCACGCTGAAGAGCGTCGACCGCGCGAGCTTCCTGAAATCGCCGCGGCTGCACTGAGCCTCTCGGCCGCTCGCACGCATGAACCGCGAACCGCTGCGGCCGATCACCGACGACGAGATCGCGCGTTACCGCGAGGACGGCGTGGTGTGCCTGCGCGGCCTGTTCGACCTTGATTGGATCGAAGCGCTGGCGCGCGATATCGATGCCGACATGGCCGCGCCAGGCCCGATGGTGCGCATCAACACGCCCGCCGGCAATCCCGGGCTGTTCTTCGTCGATTTTCAGCTGTGGCGGCGTTGGCCGTCCTGCCGCGATTTCGCGTTCAACTCGCCCGGCGCCGCCATTGCGGCAACGCTGACCGGCAGTCCGACGATGGCCTACTACCACGACCATCTGCTCGTGAAGGAACCGGGCACGCTCGAACCGACGCCGTGGCACCACGACCAGCCGTATTATCCGGTGGATGGCGATCAGGTGATCTCGCTTTGGCTGCCCCTCGATCCGGTCGCGCGCGAAGCTTCCGTGGAATACGTCAAGGGATCTCACCGCTGGGGTCGCTGGTTCCAGCCGCGCTTCTTCAAGCAGGCGGTCGATCTCGCCGTCGCCGACCCGCGCTTCGAGCCGGTGCCCGACATGGACAAGGAGCGCGGCCGCTACGAGCTGCTCGGCTGGTCGCTGGAGCCCGGCGACGTAATCGCATTTCACGGCCTGACGCTGCACGGCGCGCCGGGCAACGCCTCGCTCAGCAGGCGCCGCCGCGCCTATTCGACCCGCTGGCTCGGCGCGGACACGCGCTATGCGAGCCGCATCGGCCAGATCTCGCCGCCAATCGAAGGCCACGGGCTTTCGCCCGGCGACCGCATGGAGTGCGCGCTGTTTCCGCGCGTGTGGCCGCGCGAGGCTGCCTGAGGTAGAGTCCCGCGCGCAATCGCCGGAACGACCATGCGACTTGCCGGTGCCCTCGCCCTGACGCTCGCCCTCGCCGCAAGCGCCGTTCGCGCCGGTGAACGCTGCGCCACCGCCACGCTGGATGCGGCGCGCGAACTGGCCGAACGCGCGGCGGGCGTTCTCGCGGCCTCGGGCCCGGAGGCCGCCCTGCCCCGCTTCATGAGTCCGGCCGGCGGCTTCGTCGCCGGCGATCTTTACGTGTTCGTGTTCGATCTCGAAGGGCGCCTCATCGCCAGCGGCGGCTGGCCCGAGACGGTCGGCGCCCGCATCGGGCTCGGCGACGGCGCCAGCAGCGGCATCTATGCGCGCATGCGCCGCCTCGCGCTCGATGCCGGGAAGGGCTGGGTCGAATATTCCTGGTACAACCCCTGCTCGCGCCAGATCGAGCCCAAGGCCAGCTACATCGTCCGCGTCGGCGATTTCATCGTTGGCGTCGGCGCATACAAGAAGCCCGGCGTCTGAGGAGCAGGGCGATGAACCGACGCAGATTCCTGGCGATCACCGGTGCCGCCGCCGCGATCCCCGCCGCCGCGCAGGCCGAGGGAAATGCGGTTCGCGTGGTCGGCTTCCTGCGTAGCACGCCGGCCGCCCCGTTCGCGCACCTGGTCACGGCCTTTCGCGGCGGCTTGAAAGAGCAGGGCTTTGTCGAAGGTACCAACCTTCGCATCGAGTATCGCTTTGCCGACAACCATCTGGAGCGACTGCCGGTGCTTGCGTCCGAATTGATCGGCCGCCACGTGGACGTCATCGTCGGCAACAGCCAGGCCGCCGAAGCGGCCAAGGCCGCCACCAAATCCATTCCCATCGTCTTCGTGACGGCGGACGACCCGATCCGGCGTGGCCTCGTCGGCAACCTCAGCCGCCCAGGCGGAAACGTGACGGGCCTCAGTTTCTTCGGTGGCGGCGCGCTGGAAGCGAAGCGGATGGAACTGCTGAACGAACTCGTCCCCTCTGCCGCGATCATCGCCGTTCTGCAGGATCCCAACTGGCCGGGAACGGCGATCCAGATGCCGGACATCGAGAAGACGGCGCGCCAGCTCGGCAAGACGCTCGTGGTCGTCAAGGCGGCCAGCGAAGGCGATCTCGCCCAGGCCTTCGAGACGATTCGGTCGTCGGGCGCCCATGCCCTGCTGGTTGGCGGCTCGCCGATGTTTTCGAGCAATCGCCGCACGCTGGTCGCGCTGGCCGCGCGATATCGCCTGCCGGCCATCTACGATCTTCGCGATCACGTCGAGGCCGGCGGCCTGATCAGTTATGCCGGCAGCCTCGGCGGCGCCTATCACCAGGCCGGCGATTATGCCGGCCGCATCCTCAAGGGCGCAAAGCCGGCCGAGCTTCCGGTGCTGCAACCGACGCTCTTCGAGCTGGCGATCAATCTCAAGACCGCGAAAGCGCTCGGCATAGATGTCTCGCCGTCGATCCTCGTGCGCGCCGACGTGGTCATCGAGTGAGGCGGCGCCTGAGCCGAATCTCAACTGGCGCCGGCCTAGGCCGGCCCGACGACACCGCTCGCAACGCGCTCAGCTGAAGAACGTCGGCGTGACCGGCGGGCCCCACTGGGCGAGATTTTCGGGCAGGGCCGGATAGTTGCCGGGCTTCGACGCCGCCGTAAGCAGATCGCCGTCGGCATAGTGCTCGAACATGTGGCCCCAAGGATCGCGCCAGTAGTCGAACACCTGGCTGCCGAGCACGTGGCGCCCGATTCCCCACTCGCGCTTCCAGCCCTTCTCCTCCATCCACTGGCCGCCGATCTGGACCGCGTCGTAATCCTGCACCTCGAACGAGCAGTGGTGGATTTTGATTTCTTCCGGACTGTGCAGGCAGAGGATCGTGTGGTGATCGGCCCAGGCGTCGCCGCGATCAAGGCGCAGGAACGTGCCGAGGGTTTGCTTCTCGTTGTCGGGCAGGTAGAGGCGGTCCGAGACCAGCATGCCGAGATTTTCCTGGAACCAGGCGATGGCCTTGTCCGCGTCGGTGACCTTCCAGACGCAGTGGCCGATCTTGTTGATGCGTGCCGGCTCCTTGGCCGGGCGCTGGAGATCGCCGTGGCGGTTCTTGGCGCGCGCGTAGTTGAGTTTCAGCGGCTCGCGGATCGGCAATTCGGGCGCCGTACCCATGCCGAAACAGACGTCGACCCGGAAACCGTCGGGCCCCTTGAGGCGGACGCGCTTGCCGCCGCCGGGGCCGTCGATGTCTTCGATGCCGGAGGCGCCGTTTTTTCCGGCGACTTTCTCGAGATCGGCCATCGATTGGGCCGCGAAACCGCAGGCGACGAAGCCCGGTTCGCCCTTCTCGGTCACGTGAATGAAGGGCCGCGAGCCGGCGCCGCGCATGAACAGCTTGTCGGTCCGGCGTTCGGCCTTGACCATGCCGAAATCCGTCAGAAACGCCTCCATCCGGTCGAGATCGGGAACGCGGTGGGCGACGTAGATGATATCCTGCACCTTGATCATCGCGGGCTCCTCCTCCTGATTTGTGCTTTTCACCATGACATGCAGGCGAGACACGCCCGCGTCAAGGAGCAGCCTGGGGAGGGCGCCTCACGCGCGCATCACGGTGCGGCCGGCGCAAGCGGGAACCGCAGCGTCACGGTCGTCCCCTCGCCGAACGTACTTGCAATCGCGAGCGAGCCGCCATGCGCCTCGACGAGGCCGCTGGCGATCGAGAGGCCCAGGCCGGCGCCGCCGGCCGCGTTGCTCGTATACACGTCGCCGGCGCGATAGAAAGGTTCGGTGACGCGCGACAAATCTTCGGGCCTGATGCCGGTGCCCGTATCGGCGACGGCGATGGCGATGGCCGCCGGCTCCGCCGCCGCCCGGATCGCGATGGACCCGCCCTTCGGCGTGTATTTGACCGCGTTCGACACCACGTTGATGAGGATCTGCTTCAGCGCCCGCCGGTCGCCGCGGATCTGCGGCAGGCCCGGCATCACGTTGCGCTCGAGGCGAATGCCGCGCTCCGCGGCGAGCGGCGCGACGATGCGGTGCGTTTCGTCGATCACCTCGGCCGCCTGCAGCGGGGCGAGGACGAGACGGTAGCCCCCCGCCTCGATGCGGCTCGTGTCGAGCACGTCGGTCACGAGGTCGAGCAGGTGGCGGCCCGCCCGGTGTATGTCGCCCACATACTCTTTGTAGCGGGCATTGCCGACGGGGCCCATGATCTCGCTCGCCATCATCTCGGAGAGACCGATGATGGCATTGAGCGGCGTACGCAGCTCGTGGCTCATCGTGGCGAGGAACTGCGACTTCGCGGCGCTCGCCGCTTCGGCGCGCGTGAGCGCCGCGCGCAGCTTCGCGTCCGCTTCGACCAGTTCGGTGACGTCGATGATCTCCGAGACGACCTGCGCGACATTCGAATCCGGCGTGCGGATCGGCGAAGCGGTGACGCGCGCCCAGACGATCTTGCCGTCTTTTCGGATCAGCCGGTGCAGCCGGCGGAACGGTTCGTCGCTTCCATCGCGCACGCGCGCCCGCCAGGCATGGCCGTACTCCCGGTCGTCGGGGTGCAGCGTTTCGAACACGTTCAGCGTGAGCAGTTCGCGTTCGCTGTAGCCGAGGATCCGGCACAGAGCCGGATTGACGCGCGAGCGGCGGTGCGCGACCGGATCGGAGACCGAATAGCCCACGGACGATTGCTCGAACCAGAAGCGGTCGCGCTGCTCGGCGGCAAGGCGCTCCGTGATGTCGCGCAGAGCGCCGACGAAGATCGTTTCCCCGCCGAGCACCAGCGAAGTGAGCGTCAGCTCGAACGGAAACGTCGTGCCGTCGCGCCGCAGCGCGAGCAGTTTGCCGTCGCCGCCCATGACGCGGCTGTGCAGTTCATGTGCCGCGTGCCCGAGCGCGGCGGCATGGCGCGCGCGGAATTCTTCGGGAATGAGCTGCGCGACGTTCTGGCCGACGACTTCGGAAGCAAGGCAGCGAAAGAGCCGTTCGGCGCCGGGGCTGAAATCCAGAACCGTGCCCGAACCGTCGATGACGATCAGGCCATCCTGCGTCGCGTCGAGAATGGCGCGCAGCTTCGCCTCATTCTGAAGCACGCGGTGGACGTTTTTCCGTTCGGCAAGGCGCGGCGTCAGATCGTCGGCCAGCGCGGCGATCTCCGACGCGATCGCGACATCCGCTTCGCCCCAGCGCGCGGAGCGGCGTTCCCGCGCCTTGCGCCATGCTTCGTCGCGCTCGCGAACGCGCCGATCCGGGATTGCGCCGGCTTTCGGCCGTCCCTCCTCGGCTCGCATGAACAACAGGAACCCGCGGGAGCGCGGCAGCGCCGCGAACAGCACGCCGGCCGCCGTTTTCGACGCATCCGCGAAGCCCGGGTCGAGGCCGGCGGCGTGATCCGTGGCGAAGACGCCGGCGGCACCGCACCGCCGGCACGCCGCGGCGATGCGAAAGGCGATTTCGGGGCCTGGCCCATGCCCAATCGCGACATCGCCCTCGGGCAGATGAAAGTACGCGCCGGAAGCGCCGACGACTTGCATGAGCGCGCGGCCCTGGCGGCGCAACATGGCGGCGGCGCTCTCGCCGCCCTCCCGGTCAAGGGCGCCGCGCAGCGCGACCAGGGACCGGCGGCGGCGCGTCAGCTCGCGCTCGCGTTCCTGGTTCTCGGCGGCTGCGAAACGCACTGCGATCGCATCGGCCATCAACTGCAGGGTCGATCGATGCGGCAAGGAGAGGCGGCGCGGCGCACGATCGAGGAAGATGATGAGGCCCCAAAGCCGCCGGTTCCACACCAGCGACATGAGCAGCGCCGAGCGCGCGCCGAGCCCTGCCAGCAGCTGCACCTGGGAGGGGGGCGCGGCGCGCAGGATCGCTTCCGACAGATCCAGCGGCGCATCCGGCGATTCCGGCGGCACCACCGGCACCGGCTGCGCCGCGACGTCGTTGATCATGCGAACGGGGTTTTGCAGCGCGAGCGCGCGTGCCCAGGCGGGAACCTCCTCGGCGCGGAAATGAATTCCCAGGAGCGGCGCGCGCGCCGTAGACGTCTTGCTTTCGGCGATCACTTCGCCGTGCCCTTCGGTATCGAAGCGCATCACCAGGACGCGCTCGTAGCCGGTCATCTCGCGGAGGCGCCGCGCCACTGTCGTGGCCGTGGCGTCGATTCCTGCATGGTCGCGAACCGCCTGCAATGCCGCATTGGCCGCGAACATGAAGCTGTCGAGATCGGGGCTTTCGGCCGGTACCGGCGCGAGCTCGATCGTGATCATATCGCCATGACGGTGGCTGGCGGCGCGCCAGCCCGGCTCGGCGGGGACGCCGCGCAACGACACCCGCCCGAACGGCCCAACGGCGCCCCCGCCGGCGCCGGCGAACGATTCGAGCGCCCGCACGCACTTGCCATCCAGAGAATCGCCGATCGCGGCCCCGACGATTGCCTCGGGCGGCCTGCCGATGAGCGCGTGAGTGTTGGCGCTGACATGGCGGATCGTGAGCGTGTCCACGTCCACCGCCAGCAAGAGGCCGTGCGGCTGGATCGCCGCCGCAGGCGCCGGAGGCACCTTCGGGCGACCGCGCTCGCGGCGCGCCGCGATCTTGCCAAGCTCGCTCATGCGTACCCGGCACGGCCTTGTCGGCGGGCGCGCCAGCAGCCGCTGCATACGAGAGCATGGACCGGCAAGGATTGCACGTTGCGCCTCGGGACGGCTGCCGCGCGCCGGATCGGCCGCAGACTGAAGTCGCAGAACCTCCCAAATAATACCTAACGAACGGTTAATGTCGTCTGCAGCAAGACCTTTAGTTTCTGAAATACCTTGATTTTGAACTCGGATTTGAAGGCGTGGACGCCGATCCGCGGTGAACTCTAGCGGGCGCCAGGCCGGGCAAAACGCAGGGGCGCGCCCTCCGGATCAGCGGCGCCGGGCGCCTGCAATGATGCGCGCGCGCTGTGGCCATGTTCGCCGGCGGCGACGAAATCGAGCCTCTCGGCGACTGCCTCGGGCTGGGCCGGCGCCGGCGGGCGCGCTGCCCGTCTGTCGCCGGGTTGCGCCGGCGGCGTGCCTTCGAACGCTTGTACCGGCGCGCCGTAGGCCACCTGGTTGCGGCCGTCGCGCTTGGCCTTATAGAGCGCCGCATCGGCGCGCGCGAGCACCTGATTGAGCGAGTCGCCGTCGTGCTGGAGATCCGCGACCCCGATGCTGACCGTGAAGCCGAACGGCTCGGCCCGATCGGGAATCTGCAGCTTGATGGTTTCGACCATCTGCCGCAGGCGCTCGCACAGGCGCAATCCGTCGCCGAGCTGCGTTTCGGGCAGCAGCAGCACGAACTCCTCGCCGCCGAAACGCGCGAACAGATCGCTGCGCCGCAGCCGGTTGCCGACCGCATGCGCCAGCGTCTTCAGCGTGTCGTCGCCAACGGCATGGCCATAAGTGTCGTTGATGCGCTTGAAATGATCGATGTCGATGAGCGCCAGGACCAGCGGGCGGTCGTAGCGGCGGGCGCGGTAAAGCTCCGCTTCCGCGGTGTGGAAAAAGCGGCGGCGGTTGACGACCCCGGTGAGCGGATCGGTTGAAGCGAGCAGTTCCAGCTGGTGCTGCAGGGCCTTCCTGTCGGAGATGTCGCGGATGCTGGCGCGAAAACCGACGTTGCGCCCATGCGTGTCGATCGCAGGCTGCGTGACGGCGGAACACCAGCGTACGGCCCCGTCTTTGCACACGACGCGGAACTCGAGCTCGGCCATCGACGGCGCCTTGCCGGCGGCGGCCATCGCGCGCGCGAGCGTCTCGCGGTCCTCCGGATGGACGATCTCCATCGGATGGCTGCGCTGATGCATGCATTCTTCGACGTTGTAGCCGGTCAATCGTTCGACGCCGGGGTTGACCCAGAGCAGTTTGCCCTCGGCGGAGAACCACGATTCCCAGCTGTGCGAATAGTCCGCGATGACGCGGAATTTCTCTTCGCGGTCGCGTGTCTCGGCCACGGCATATTCCAGCGATTCCACCAGTTCCCGATTCTTGTCCTTGAGCGACACCTCCTGGATGAGATTCTGCTCGAGGTTCTGCGTGATGCGGTTGATGAACGCGAAATAGATCAGCGCGAACGCGCCCAACGCCCAGTCGGTGAACGTGGATCGGCTGAAGAAGTAGAACGCCAGGCCGCCCAGGATCGGCGCGATGAATCCGACGACGGCCGGCCGGTATGCGGCGGACGAAGCCACGGCGGCGGCCGTCATGCCTGCAAGAAGGAAGATGATCACCACCAGGCTGGCGCTGTCGACGCCGCGGTAGAGATAGAGGACGGTCATGGCCCAGATGAGGCCGGCCATCGTCTTGCCGAGCGCGAAACGCTTCAGCCAACCTTCGATGCGGCGGCGCTCGACCGCGCGGTCATAGCCGCGCCAGAACATGTAAGTCAGCGTGACCGCCAGCATCAGCAGCGTGTACCAAGACAGCACCGCTTCGCGCTGGATTCCGGCCGCCCAAAGCACGCAGGCCAGGATCAGCCCGTTGACGAGATTGGCAAGAAGCGAAATCGGGCCGTTCTTGTGCAGCGATGCGGCCTGCGCAGCGTGGAGCGCAAGATTTGGGATCGCCGGCTGGCCGGAACCGGCGACCAGGTCGCGCATCCGACGACGCAGCGACTTGCCGATGACGCCGGCCTGGCGTTCGCCCTTTGGCGCTTCCTTTGCTTTCTCGTCCCGCAGCATCGCGCCGCAGCGCTCCGGATCAGCCCCGCCCCCACGCGCGGATGCGCGCAGGCTGCCCGGCCCTTCGGCCGGTTGTCGAGCGAGCAACTTATGAGGGCAAGGTTAACCCGGCCTTAACGACGCGGCTGCGCCGGACTCGGGGATTGGCTTGAACCAAAACGGCTTGCGCGGCTCAAGTCGGGCATCGCCGGCAGTCAGCGGCGGCGCCCCGGAAAGCGCTTCGAGCTTGAGCAAGGCCAGCCCGACGCGACCGCAAGCAGAGCGCATGACGCCCACTTCGGTGTCGCCGGCGAAAACCGGCGTGCCGGCCGCCGGCACAGGGCCCTCGATGCGCACGGGCAGAAGGCGCTTCTTGACGAGAGCGCGGTAATGGGTGCGGGCGGTGAGCTCCTGCCCCATGTAACAGCCCTTATCCCAATCCACCCCACCCAGTTCCTCAAATCCGTTCTCGAGCAAAATGGATTTCTCGATTTCGAGGTCGCGGCTGCCGTCAGGGAGGCCCAGCTCGAGCCGCAGTCTCTCGTATTCCGCTCCTTCGCCCGGAGCGGCGCCGGCGGCGGCAAGCGCGGCCTGGCCATTCTCCCGCGGCAATATCGCGCGCGCCCCGATTTCCGCCAGACGCGGATCCACATAGGCCACGCCGCCGGCGAAGGCGACCGCGCTGCCGCGGTCCGCGGACAACCCAAGCGCAGGCAAGGCACCTGCGCCGTAGACGAGCGCCACCGCATGGCCGTCCGGTCCGGGCGCGAGCGAGACGCTGGAACGCAGCTTGTAGCGCGAAAGCCGGCGCAGCAAATCGTCGCGCCGCGCCGCTTCGCAGTCGAGCCACAGCGCGCCGCCGAGCTCCGCGATGAAAAAGTCGTGCAGATACTTGCCCTGCGGCGTGAGCAGGGCGGCATAAACGGCGCGTGCGGGCGTAACCTTGGTGACGTCGTTCGAAACGATGCCCTGCAGGAACGCGCGGGAATCGGCTCCCTCGATGCGGATCAGGCCCCTGCCCGCGGGCCACAAGACGAAGGCTTCAGCCATGGTCTTCAAGGTGGTTGGCGGCGCTCCGATATGGGCCGTCGCGGCGAACGGGGCAAGGCGAAACGGGGCGTCGTTGGCGATTGGCACGACTTCGCGCCAGGGCGTATAACCCAGCCCAATCAGGATTTTAGCCCTCGGAAATGCGCGTTCTTTTCATCGGCCCGACGCGAATTGGCGATGCCGTGCTGTCATCCGGCGTGCTGGCGTGGATGCTGGCGCGCTGGCCCGAGGCGCGGCTGACGGTGGCGGCCGGACCGGCTGCGGCGCCGCTTTATGCCGAGGCGCCGCGGCTGGAAGAGGTGATCGTGCTCGACAAGCGGCAGGGCGGCCACTGGCGGCGGCTTTGGATGAAAACGGTCGGCCGCTACTGGACCGCCATCGCCGACACGCGCCGCTCAGCCGTGACTTGGCTCGTGCCGGCCGGCCGACGCTACGTGATGGGCAACCCGCGCGCCGGCATGCACAAGGTCTTGCAGGCTTCAGCAATGGTGGGCGCGAAGCAGCCCTTGGCACCCCAGGTATGGCTTGCAGAACGGCACCGTCAGGCTGCGGCGGAGCTGATTCCGCCCGGCACCCCGGTGCTGGCCCTCGCGCCGACGGCAAATTGGGGTGGCAAGCAATGGCCCGCCGACCGCTTCGCGGCCCTTGCCGAGCGGCTTTGCGCGCACGACGGGCCGCTCCCCGATGCGCGGGTTGCCGTTTTCGCGGGGCCGGGCGAGCGCGCCGCCGCCGCGCCGGTGCTCGGCGCCATCCCAGCGCCGCGCCGCATCGACCTGGCCGGGAC